>JBGVKA010000230.1:0-5966 GCA_045129715.1 Eubacteriales bacterium
ATATACCTTGCCGTCAAGTCCCCAAGCAATAGTGGTTATCAGTCCGTTGTCTGTTATATAAGGCACCTCGCCCGTGTTCATAAGAAGAAATCCGCCCGTTCCGTAGGTGTTTTCGAGCTCACCCTCGGAGAAACAGCATTGACCGAATAAAGCCGCCTGCTGATCACCTGCAACGCCTCCGATCGCAACGCGACCTCCGATAACGCTCTCGTCTGTATATCCGTATACCGTCGAGGATGGTTTTACCTCAGGAAGCATAGAGCGGGGAATGGTGAAAAGCGAGAGAAGCTCATCGTCCCACGCGAGCTCCTTTATATTGTAAAGCATCGTTCGTGAAGCGTTACTGTAGTCGGTAGCGTGAACCCTACCTCCCGTGAGCTTCCATATAAGCCAAGAGTCGACCGTTCCGAAGGCAAGCTCTCCGCGCTCTGCACGCTCGCGTGCACCCTCAACGTTGTCGAGTATCCATTTTATCTTCGTAGCAGAGAAATAAGGATCTATTAAAAGTCCTGTTTTTTCTTTTACCGTAGCGTCGTAACCCTTTTCCGAGAGCTCCTTGCAAAGATCGGCGGTTCTTCTGCATTGCCATACGATCGCGTTATATACGGGCTCACCCGTATTTTTGTCCCAAACGATCGTGGTCTCGCGCTGGTTGGTTATACCTATTCCGTGGACCTCGTTCCACGTTGCGCCAACCTTGAGAAGAGCCTCTGTCGCCACACTTGCCTGAGTCGACCAGATAGTCATAGGATCGTGCTCTACCCAGCCCTCGCGGGGAAATATTTGAGGAAATTCGCGCTGAGCCATGCTTACTACGCTTCCGCTTTCGGAGAATAAAATACATCTCGAGCTCGTAGTACCTTGGTCAAGTGCCATAATATATTTTTTCATAATGGACTCCGTATTTATTTTGTGGAAAAAACTTTAGTGCTTAGTGTAGAAAGAAAGGCGGATCTTTTTGTGAAGCTTGAACAAAAAAAGAAGGCCGGGCATTCTTATGCCCGGCACTTGCTTTACTTGATTTCTACAGTAACATGCTTACCGCATGTGTTCGCTGCGGCTTTCATAACTTGTCTGATTGCCTTAGCAATCTTTCCGTGACGGCCGATAACCATACCGGTGTCGTCTTCGGCAACTACGAGAGTGAGCTCTACGTTGTCACCATCAACCTTTTCGATAACGTTAACTGCATCGGGAGTATCAACGATTGCGCGCGCGATGTCTGTAAGTACTTGCTTAAGCTCCATGCTGCATCCTTGTTTCTAAAAAAGAAACGTTCCTTCCGATTTTTGTTAAATTACTTAATGATTTCGGACTTCTTGAGAAGTGCTCTTACCGTATCGGTAGGCTGAGCACCGTTGTTGAGCCACTTGGTAGCCTTTTCAGCGTCGATCTTGATATCAGCGGGATCGGTGAGGGGGTTGTAGTAACCAATCTCCTCGATGAACTTACCGTCGCGGGGAGATCTCTCGTCTGCAACTACTACACGGTAGAAGGGGCTCTTCTTTGCGCCAAGTCTCTTAAGTCTGATTTTTACTGCCATTGTTTTTTCCTCCATAATGGTGATGTTTTTTATTTTTTATTTTGTTTTGAAAAACCTAATTAAAAGGGAAGCTTCATTCCGAGAAGACGCTTTTTGCCCATTCCGGAGAGCTGCTTCATCATTTTCTTCATCTGCTCGAATTGCTTGAGCAGCTTGTTGACCTCTTCAACGCTCGTTCCCGAGCCGTCTGCGATACGCTTTCTTCTTGAGCCGTTAATTATTTCGGGCTTAAGTCTCTCCGCCTTGGTCATAGCGAGGATGATCGCCTCGGTATGCGTCATCTGATTTTCGTCGATCTTTGCATCCTTTATAGCGCTCGGCTTTACACCGGGCATCATTCCGAGTATCTGCTCGAGATTTCCCATCTTCTTGAGATTTCTCATCTGCATAAGGAAATCGTCAAGAGAGAAGGTCTGCTCGCGCATCTTCTTTTCAAGCTCCTTTGCGTTCTTCTCGTCGAATGCCGCCTCGGCCTTTTCGATAAGAGAGAGAACGTCACCCATTCCGAGAATTCTTGAAGCCATTCTGTCGGGATGGAAGAGCTCAATTGCATCCATCTTCTCACCGGTACCGATGAATTTGATGGGCTTGCCGGTAATGTATTTAACAGAGAGAGCCGCTCCGCCTCTTGTGTCACCGTCGATTTTGGTGAGCACAACGCCCGTGATGTCGAGAAGCTCGTTAAACGTCTTTGCAACGTTTACTGCATCCTGACCGGTCATAGCGTCAACGACGAGAAGTATCTCGGCGGGCTCGGTGTTTTCCTTTATCTTAACGAGCTCCTGCATGAGCTCCTCATCAATGTGAAGACGTCCTGCAGTATCGATAAGAACCATATCGTTTCCGTTTTTCTTTGCGTGCTCAACGCCTGCCTTGGCAATTTCAACGGGGGAGATCTTGGAGCCCATAGAGAATACGGGGATTCCAATAGATTCACCGACGATCTTTAACTGATCGATCGCGGCAGGTCTGTATACGTCGCAGGCAACGAGAAGCGGATGCTTGCCCTTGCTCTTGTACATATTCGCGATCTTGCCCGCGTGAGTCGTTTTACCTGCACCCTGAAGACCGACCATCATAATGATCGTCGGAGGCTTGGGGCTGATATTGATCTTAGGTGTCTCACCGCCCATAAGAGCAATGAGCTCTTCGTTAACGATCTTGACTATCTGCTGAGCGGGTAAAAGGCTCTCAAGAACCTCAGTGCCGACGGCTCTGTCAGTAACCGTTTTAACGAATTCCTTAACTACCTTGAAATTTACGTCAGCTTCAAGAAGCGCAAGCTTGACCTCGCGCATGCCTTCCTTTACGTCGGCTGCGGTAAGCTTACCCTTGCTTCTGAATTTTTTAAAGGCGTTAGCCAATTTTTCCGTAAGACCTTGGAACATATTGACCTCCGTTCTTTTATCTTATTTGGTGATCATTTCCCGTTAAGCTCGCTTATCGAGGAAAGGATCTGTTGTGCACACTCCTTCGCTAAAGAAGAGTCCGAGGCGCAAAGCCTTGCGCAAGCCTCCTCAACGATATCCGTGTGTGCCTCGATCTTCTCAAAAAGAGTTGAAAGCCTAAGCTTTTCCTCAAGAAAATCGAGCTGCTCTTCGGCTTTCTTTATTACGTGGCGAACGCCCTGCCTTGAGATCTTCTCGTCAAGCGCGATCTCAGAAAGCGACAGATCGTCCTCGTAATAGGCTCTCATTATACCTCTTGAATGCTCGTCGAGTATTTCGCCGTAAACGTCGAGCAAATAAGCCATGCGCATATTCTTCTCAAACATAGACGAACCTCCGTGCAAAATGACACAAATAGAGCTGTAAAGCGATTTACTTTACAAGTATAACACAAGGATCCCCGTTTGTCAATAGGGAAAACGAAAAAAATTTCAAATTCCATAAGTTTCTTTAAAAATAATATATTTATTGTCGAAAAAGTATTGACAATGCTAAGTATACTGTGATAGAATGTAGTGTATTTAAAATAAAGAGATAGAGGTGCGCTTAGTAAAGAGTATCGCGAGGTAAACGGCTCCAAGGTCGCGCGGGAAAGGTGCAAGTGCCGAAGTTGATGCGGTGGAAGGCATCTGCTGGCAATTCGGATAAGATCTGAATTGTTGTCGCGCTATGCGGAGGGCTATCATCATCGACCGTTCAGGCGGAATTTTGAGAAGATAGCTTTCGTTGGCTGTCTTTTTTGTTTTTATTTACCATTTTATATTGATACGTATTTCAGGAGAGCATTATGAAAAACACACTTTTCACGGGCGCTGCAACGGCAATAGTTACTCCGCTCAACAAGGACGGAATTGATTACGAGGCGTTCGGCAGATTGATAGATTGGCAGGTAGAGGCAGGTATTGACGCTATCGTTGCCGTCGGAACGACCGGTGAGGGATCTACGCTTACAGACGAGGAGCACAAGGAGGCTATCAGCTTCTGCGTTAACAGAGTTGCAGGCAGAGTCCCCGTTATCGCAGGAACGGGATCTAACGATATTGCTTACGCTATCGCGTTGACTAAATACGCCGAGGAGGCGGGAGCAGACGGTATGCTTCTCGTTACTCCTTACTACAATAAAGCAACGCAGAACGGTATGTACGAGTCCTTCAAGGCTATCGCAGAGGCTACCACAAAGCCTTGCATTCTTTACAACGTACCCAGCCGTACCGGATGCAATCTCCTTCCCAAGACGGTTGCAAGACTTGCCGAGATTCCCAATATCGTAGGCATCAAGGAGGCGTCCCGAAATATTTCTCAGGTAGCGGAGATCGCTGCTCTTGCAGGAGATAAGATAGATATATATTCGGGTAACGACGATCAGATAGTTCCCATTCTTTCGCTTGGCGGAAAGGGAGTTATCTCCGTTCTTTCAAACGTTATGCCCAAGGAGACCTCGGATATGTGCAAGATGTATTTCGACGGAGACGTAAACGGCTCACTTAAGCTTCAGCTCAAGCTCCTTCCTCTTGTAAACGCTCTGTTCTCCGAGGTAAACCCCATTCCCGTAAAGGCGGCTGTAAGTGCTATGGGATACGGTGAGAATTATCTCCGTCTTCCTCTCACTCCTATGGAGGATGCCAACAAAGAGGTTCTCTTCGGTCTTATGAAGGAGCAGAAGCTCATATAAGGTTTTCTTAAGGATACTAAAAGTATAAAGGAATTTAAAATGAAAATACTTATTAACGGAATACTCGGTTTTATGGGTAAAGAGGTGCGTAAGCTTTGTGACGCATCCTACAGAGGCTCCGAATTTTTCGCAGGAGTTGACGTTTTTGCAAAGGGTGAGGAGGAAAACGTTTATCCTTCACTTGAAGCGGTTACCAACATAAGCGAGGTAGATTGTATAGTAGATTTTTCGCATCACGAGGCAACTCCCAAGCTTCTTGAATATGCGATAAGCAAAAACGTTCCCGTGGTTCTTGCCACGACGGGACATACCGACGGCGAGATAGCTCTCATCCGTGAGGCATCTCTCAAGATCCCCGTATTCTATTCTGCGAATATGTCACTCGGGATCGCGCTTCTCGTTGAGCTTGCAAAAAAGACCGCAGAGGCAATGCCCGATGCGGAGATCGAGATAATAGAAAAGCATCACAACCGTAAGATAGACGCTCCCAGCGGAACGGCTCTTATGATCGCAAACGCATTAAAGGAGGTTCGCCCCGATTCGTACGCCAATAGCGGAAGAAGCGGTCAGGGAAAGAGAACCAAGAACGAAATAGGAATTCACGCCATCCGTATGGGAAATATCGTTGGCGAGCACGAGGTAATAATCGGAACCGAAAATCAGACTATAACCCTTCGTCACGAAGCTCACAGCAGAGCTCTCTTTGCTGAGGGAGCACTTGCGGCTGCCGCTTTCATCGCGGATAAGCCTGCAGGCCTTTACGATATGAAGAGCCTCGTATAAGGCGGGGCAGACGGTCGGATACAGACCGAACCACTAAAGCAATTTCACCGCATCTGCGGTATGGAGAGAAATATATGAGAATAGGAATTTATGGATACGGAAATCTTGGAAGAGGAGTAGAGTGCGCCGTTAAAAAGCGTCCCGATACGGAGCTCGTAGCGGTATTTACCAGACGTGCGCCCGAAACGGTAAAGACGGTTTTTGCCGATACTCCCGTATATTCAGCGGAGAACGTACTCGATTTTAAGGATAAGATAGACGTTTTGATAATCTGCGGCGGAAGTGCTACCGATCTTCCCGTGATGACTCCGATGCTTGCAGAGCATTTCAACGTGCTTGATAGCTTTGATACTCACGTAAAGATTCCCGAGCATTTTGCAAAAACCGATGCCGTAGCAACCGAGAACGGACGTATCGCTCTTATAGCTGCAGGCTGGGATCCCGGTCTTTTCTCGCTCGCGAGAATGATATCCGGTGCGTGCTTGCCTGACGGAGCCGATTACACCTTCTGGGGCAAGGG
>JBGVKA010000231.1:0-6016 GCA_045129715.1 Eubacteriales bacterium
CGCAATATCCTAATCGGTGTTCTCGCATATCCATTATAACATCAATTTTAAATTCTGGCAAATAAATTCTGTTCTTTCTTCCTGTTTTACCCATAAAAAATATGCACCTCCAAAAGTGTCTAACTTTTGGGGTGCATATCAGATCTGCAGATGCAGAATGATTCTCTCTTTTTCTTTTGGAAAAGTTCGTGCGTTACACGAGTGAAGCTTTCGCAGAGCAAGTAGTGAAGTTCGTGCGTTACACGAGTGAAGCTTTCGCAGAGCAAGTAGTGAAGTTCGTGCGTTACACGAGTGAAGCTTTCGCGTGGCGAAAGCGAGGGGAAGATATATTATTCGTAGGTATTGCGATACGTTGTTTGTTGGCGTTAAGATACGTTGTTTGTTGGTATTACGATAAATCAATCGTAGGGGAGGCTATTAGCCTCCCGCCTGCCTTGACCGTCACCATTGTTTTCGGGAGGATGATATCCTCCCCTACGGAAATGTTTTTTCGTTGCCTCGGCTTTCTGTGTTTTTCGGGAGGATGATATCCTCCCCTACGGAAATGTTTTTTCGTTGCTTCGGCTTTCTGCATTTTTCGGGAGGATGATATCCTCCCCTACGGTGTGTTGTGGCAGATCCACCCATACAAAAAAGCTTGGTCGATTTTACTCGGTCAAGCCTTTAATTATTTTTTACTACTCTCTCCGAGAGTAACCTCACTGCTCACCTTGTGTTATTAACAGTGAAGTTGCTCGCCGAGGCTCGCAGTGAAGTTAAGTTTGCCACTTTGCCGAAGGCAAAACGTTGGCTTCGCCATGAATTCTCGCTCCGCTCCATGAATTGATGCTAACGCATCGTGAATTGGCTTCGCCATGAATTCTCGCTTTGCTCCATGAATTGAATTGTAACTAAATAATGCCCGAAGGGCAATTCATGCAGGCAACTGCAATTCATGACACACGGTGTCAATTAAAGCAACACCGTTGCAATTCATTGCGCGTTCTCCGTTAAGGATAACGCGCTAAGCCTCAGCTCCGCTGAGCTTTGCGAACGCTTCCATATTCGTTCTGCAGAGCGTCAAGGGGGTGAGGGTGGTGTAGCCGTTTTCCATGGCTACGGTGTCGCGCGTGAGGTCGGTGGGGTGCTCGTCCTCGACTCGCTTTCCCGTCTGCAGATAGAGATCCCCCTCGACGTGCTTAAAATCATCGTCAAAGTATGGGGAGCCCTGGCAGGTTATTTTTATACCGCGGCTCTCCTTCGGAACGTTTACGTTGTATATCGGATTGTAGTCGAAGAGCTTCTTTTCCTTAATATAATTATATATACGGTCGAGCTCTGCCGCCGCCTCCTCTGCCGAGTCGGGATAGGTGGAAAAGGCGAGCGCGTTGTGGTTCCAATAAGCCGCCTCGAATATTGCCGCCACCGTGCCCGAGTAGATCATATCAACGCCGAGGTTAACGCCTCTGTTGATGCCCGAAAGCACGAGGTCGTAGCTTCTCTTAAGACCTGCAATGCCGTATCTGACGCAGTCCGCAGGGGTGGAGTCGCAGGAATACGCCTCAACACCGTCCATAAGTTCAACGCGCTTTATCTCCATAGGCTCGGTGAAATTTATCGCGTGACTCTTGCCGCTCTGCTCACGCTTCGGGGCAACCACGGTGACCTCGCCGAGCTTTTTTGCCCACTCGGCAAGAAGCCTTATGCCCTCGGCATAAACACCGTCGTCGTTGGTTATAAGTATTCTCATAGCCAGCCCTCGTTATTTGCCTTGTAATTCTTAAGAAGCTCGTCTGCCTCGGCTAAGAGCTTTTTCATCTCGGACTTGGTGTATACGGTGGCACCTGCGGCGCAGGCGTGACCGCCTCCGCGGTATTTCTCGGCAAGCTCACTGACGGTAACGAAGCGCGAGCGGAGTCTGACTCTTATCTCGCCGTCACCCTCGATAAACGCGATCCAGATGAGCGAGCCGCGAACGGTGTCCATATAGGAAACCACGTTGCTCGCCTCCTCACGGGAGAGCTTGAATTTCTTCTGCATACGCTTTGATACGAAGATCGAAAGAACGCCGGAGGTCGTCATCTGCATCTTCTTCTTGGCGTAAGCCTCAAACTTGAAAACTGCGGGATCGTCGAGATAGAGATTTGCATAGAGGGTATCCGTGTCGATTCCAAAATCGAGAAGCATACCTGCAAGGCGAAGAGTCTCGCCCGAAACGTCACGGTAACGGAATCTGCCGGAGTCGGTGACCATGCCGCAATAGATATATCTTGCCGCCTCGGGAGTCATAACGAGTCTGTCCGAGAGGGCAGAGTAGAACGCCGCTACCATTTCGCAGGCGGAGGAGCGGAGCTCCTCTACCCATTCTATAACGCCGTAGCTTTCCACGGGTATATGGTGGTCGATCTTTATAAGCTCACGGCAGAGCGAATATTTCTTGTTCGAAATGCGGGCGGTGGTAGCCGTGTCAAGAACGATACCGAGAGCTCCTTCGTAAAGCTCGTCTGCAATGGGCTCGTCCTCTTTGCCGAGAAAGGCTACGTATTTTGCAAAATCCGAGTTCTGAAGGTATATCTCCTTTTGGGGATAGGTAGCCTTGAGGATCGCCTGAAGACCGAGCGTTGAGCCGGTCGCATCACCGTCGGGGCGGAAGTGTCTGAATATAATAATTCTGTCGTATTCTTCTATTTTAGCGAGTATCTTCTCAGCTATTTCTAAAACATTATTTGCCATTTTTCTAACCTTTCTTTACATATTGAAGGAATTAAGGTCGGCAAGAAGGCTCATTGCCTCTGCTTTGTTCTTAACGGTTGCACCGCTTGCCTTAGAGTGTCCACCGCCTCCGTACTTGGTTGCAACGGTGTTTATGTTGAATTTGCTTGAGCGTATCTCGGTGAGAACGCCGTCCTCGGTCTCGGTAAAGTTTACCCAGATATCCACGCCTCTTATATCTCCCATGGTGTTGACCATTCCGCGCGAGATGGTGAAGTAGTCCACACCGTAGGACTTGGCTTCGTCGAGGGACGTGTATATGTATGCAACGCGGTAGGGCGTTACGTTTATCTTGAGAACGAATTTTGCGCGAAGCTTGATGAACTCAAGATCGTCAACGTAAAGGTTCGAATAGATGTCACCCGTGTCAAATTTCGTCTTCATAAGATGCGAGGCGAGACGGTGGGTGTTCGAATTGGTGGAGTCGTAACGGAATCTGCCGGAGTCTGTAACCATACCGGTGTAAAGAGATTTTGCCGCGAGGGGCGAGAGCGCGAAGCCGCCCTCTATCATAAGCTCGGTGATAAGACCGCAGCAGCTTTCATACGACGTATCCGTAAGCTCGATATCGCATATCTTCTCAACGAAGATGTGGTGGTCCATTCTCACGCTTTCCTTGGCGAGCTTGTATCTGTCATCGGAGATGAGTGTCGCGGCAGAGGTGTCGAGCACTATTGCGAGCGCATCGGCGTAAAGCCCGTCGTCGATCTCGTCCATAAGTGCGCCCTCCATAAAGGAGAATCGGGGAGTCATATCACCGACCGCGTATATCTCCTTTTCGGGATAAGCCTCGCTGAGCGCGGTCTTAAGACCGATCTGGCTGCCGAGCGCATCACCGTCGGGATTTTTGTGGCGGTGGATTATGATCGTTTTGTATTCCTTGATTTTTTCGAGTATATTCTCAAACATTTTTAGTCCTTTCCGACCTCGGCAAAGCTTTGCCGAAAATAAAGATATTAGGTCGTTTTTTATAAAAACACAAATTTTAACAGATATAGTATATCACAAACTACACGCTTTTTGCAATTCTTTTCGAAAAAATACCTATAATTTACATATAATTTAATTAAAAATATTGAAAAATTAAAATAAATATAGTAATATATAGTTACGAAGCTCTATTTTGGAGGTATTCCTTATGAAGAATGAAGAAAACGTATTCCAGGAGGCTATGGATCTCAGCGTTGGCGAGTCGAGACCGAAAATGGCTATTTGCTACGACTTTGACCGCACCCTCTCGCCCGACGATATGCAGACCTTTACCCTTATTCCCTCTTTCGGAGTGGACAAGGGCGAATTCTGGCACGAATCGGATATGCTCGCGGTGGAGAACCTTATGGACAACAACCTCGCCTGGATGTATGAGCTTATAAAGTACTCGAAATTCAAGGGCAAGTCCTTAAGACGCGAGTATTTCAAGGAGATAGGAAGAGACGTTCAGCTTTATCGCGGAGTTCTTTCATGGTTTGAAAACGTTAACGCCTACGCAAGAGAGCGCGGAATAGACGTTGAGCATTATATCATATCCTCGGGACTCAAGGAGATCATAGAGGGAAGTGCTATCGCGCCCTATATCACGCGCGTTTACGCATCGTCGTATCTCTATTCTGCCGACGGCATTGCCGAGTGGCCCGCGCAGGTGGTAAACTACACCACCAAAACTCAGTTCATCTTCAGAATAGCCAAGGGCTATCTTGAGGAGTACGACGCGCGCGTTAACGACAGTATGCCTCACAGCGAGCGCAACGTAGACTATGAAAATATCGTCTACATAGGCGACAGTGCCACCGATATTCCCTGTATGACTCTCGTTAAGCAGAAGGGCGGTTATTCCATCGGAGTTTACGATCCCGTGACGAACAATAAGAAGAAGGTATACCAGCTCTTCGCGGACGGAAGACTCAATTTCTACGCCCCCGCGGATTATTCCGAGGATAGCGCGATATTCGGCTATATGAAGAACGTTATTGACGAGATCGCCGCAAAGGAAAAGCAGAAGAAGGAGCAGAAGGTCCTCTCCGAGTCTGCGGAAAAATACAAGAAAAAGACCACGCTCGAAAAGATCTTAAACTCCGCCTGCGATTGCCTCAGCGACGAGGAGAAGAAAATGGTCAAGAGCGTGATAGACAGCATCTGACCTGACGGAGCTTACACGCGTGCCGCGGTGATTGAATTCTCACCTCGGCTTCGTTATATTTTCAAAAACCCACCCTTTAAAACCAAATAAACGAAACGGAGACACTCGCGCTGTAGTGCCTCCGTTTTTTAGTGCTCCCGCCCTTTTTGTCAGGCGTTGCCCGAACGTGCGGCATTAGTCAATAAGCGCAACTTGATCCGTTGTTGCACCGGCGCATCCGATGGCGATCCGTTCTCAGAACGCCCTGTTTTCGTGATCCTTGAGATCTTTAAGATCTTTTTCCTCGCGCTCGGCTCTTTCGCGGAACGCTTCTTCGCTTCTTTCGAGTGCCAAACGAAAAGCCTCGTCGGGATCGTATCCCATATATTTGACCTCCGAAAAATTCTTCTTTTCTTCTTTTTTGTTTTTACTCGTATTATATATGTATTTATTATTATTTTTATTATTATATTTATTATAGGGTGCAGAATCTGTGATATTGAGGTGCAGATTTTGTGATATAGCATCACAGATTTTGTGATATTGAGGTGCAGAAATTGTGATATTGTCTTGCGGCTCTTTCGACTTTAAGGCTTCCGTATTTATACGGTAGCACTTGCCGTTTCGAACGGCGGATTTCTCTGCGAAGATCAAGCCATTCCCCGAAAGCTGCCTGACAGCCTGCAGTACGGAATTTTTGCAAATTCCCGAATACTCCGAAATAAAATCAAGCGTGCCGTAAAACGTTCCGTTGCCGTTCCCGGAAAACGCATATATAATAGCGTATACGATTAAAGCCGAGCCCTTTAGTCCGAGCTCGTGAGTCATAAAGCTGTGTATCGTGTAATAAAAATTGTTCTTCTTGTCCGTGTTTTTCATCAATGCCTTCGTTCGTCGTTCCTTTTTAAAATGTTTTCCCGAGAGCTTAAGTCCCGTGCACCGCGCCCGAGTCACAAAGCACCTCGACTTTTGATGTGCGTGCCTCGGTGCGCTCCCAACACAATTATAAAGCAAAAAATACCGCTTGTAAGTATATTCTGCTTCCAAAAATTAACATATCAAGGACGCCAATTTTTGTATAGCTTTAACAACGAAAATGGGCAAAAACGCCCCGAAATCAAGGTCTATGTCCGTAGGACATAAGGTAAA
>JBGVKA010000232.1:0-5907 GCA_045129715.1 Eubacteriales bacterium
CGTAGAAGCTATCGCAGGCGAGGGATACGTTGAGATTGTAATGTACGCATATATGATGCTCGACGATGTGACCTTCACTGTTAAGGAAACCGACGTTGCAGAAACCTATAACCTCTACTCCTACTACGAGTATGCAAAGACCGAAAACAACGCAGAGCTCGTTACAATCGTTGAGGCACTTATGAAATACTCTGTGTCCGCATACAATTACAGAGCGTCTGTAATTAAATAACACTTAAATAAAAATTTTGGTGCAGTAAAATGCTCAAGCAAATTTAAGTTATATAAAAAACCAAGCGTTTTGCCAATAAAACTTAGCAAAACGCTTGGTTTTTTGTTTTTGTAAAAAATATTGCTCCTCGGCTATTGATATTGACCGTAAAATGTAGTATAATACATGTGATGTTAATTTCACGATGCGTGAAATTAACCGTGTTGCCTTTCGGCACCACCCGAAGAGTAAAATTTTAAGGAGTCAAATAATGATACATCAATTGAAAAAAAGCAGTACCGGCGAGCCTGCGTGCTATAATACCACGCTTGAGATCACGGAGAAGGATAACGTTTTAACCTTCAAGTTTGTGGCGGAAAACAGCAAGTATTACTGTCCCTATAACTACTATAACGCTCCTCATTACGAGGGAGACGTGTGCGAGGTATTCATCGGCACGGATCCTGAAAAATACGTCTATTACGAGGTGGAAATAACGCCCTCGAACGAGATCTTTTTATCGAAGATCACGTACAAGGGAACCGACGAAGACAACAATCCCGTTTTGGGTTGGAATTTCGTCGAGGAAAGCTTTGTCGAGCATAGCACGACCATAACCGAGACGGGATATATCGCACAGTTCTCCTTTGATAAAAATAAGGTCTTGACGGGAGACGGTGAAATGTTCTTCAACGCCTACAGACTTGAAACCGACGGCGGAGAAATGGAAAAGCATATGTTTTCCTTAAGCCCCACTATGCGAAACAAATTCCACGTTCCCACGTCGTACGTTAGCCTTAAGGATTATATATAACCTCATCAAAACAACGGTAGCTTAAGCCTCACTCGGCAAGCTACCGTTGTTTTTTAGTCAGCGTTGCTCTTATTGGTCACCTTGAGCAAAAGGGGGATAAGGGCGAAGATAACGAGCGAGATCGATCCTGCGGCGAGGAAGATCTCAGGCGCGGGAATAAAGAGCGTTGTCATAGTGTCCGCACCCCCGTCTGTCAGGGGGATGTTCTTAGCGGAGTTTATAGCGTTTCCTATCATAGGACCGAGAAGCATAGGGATAAGCACGAAGAATATCATTCGAATGCCTTGAAGCTTACCGGTATCGGTTGAGGGGGTGTAATCACGAACGATGGCTCCGCTGAGCGCACTGATGTAAATGTATCCCGAGATCATAACGAAGCCCGAAAGACCGAAGGCGATAAGCGTTGCAGTGTGAGAGAGTCCCTTTGAGAAATACATAAGGAAGAGTCCCGAGGCGAAGATAGCCGTTGCGATATAAATGGATTTAGCCTTGTTGATCTTATCCGAAAGCCTGCCGAGAAATACATTTATAACCGCTCCTATTACGATCGCAAGACCGAACACGAGACTGTATTCAACGACACTGAAGCCAAGATACGTCTTCATATAAATTATGAGATAGGGCATAAAGATCTGGCAGGAGATTCCGTATACAACGGAAATAAGAAGAGCAACGTAAAACGCGCGATTATTTGCCACGGTAGAGGGCTTAAAGCCGTAGATCATATCCTTAAGAGTACCGTTTTTAACGAGCTTTGCGCTATCCTTGATCAAGAAAATACCGATAACGCCCGAGATGACGATAACGATACCGAGGATAAGGAAGAGGACCTTGTAGCCGAGTGCCTCGACTAAGATACCGAATCCACCTGCCACGATAAGCATTGCGGAAAGGGGCAATATCGCGATAACGCTTTCAATTCTGCCTCTGTACTCGCTATGTGTATTGTCAGTTACCCACGCGGAGAAGGCGGCATCGTTTGCGCAAGAGCCGAAGAGAGTCATAAAGCAGTCACCAACGATAACGCTGACAAGACAAAGCTTTATTGCGGAATTCAAGTCAAGACCAAAGAGGTTTTGCATAAGATCGGGGGAAATGAAGCCGAACGATATTACTGTGAAGCCCCATATGATATATCCGATGCTTATAAACGAGCGTCTGTTTCCGATCTTATCGGAAATCGTTCCCGCAACGAGCGTTACGAGAGTTGCGGTGATACCGCTTAACTGAACCATAAGAGTTATGGCGTCGAGATTCGCCTCGATGGTTTCAAATACGAACAGATTGAAATACATATTTTCAACGGACCATGCTATCTGACCTATGATGCCAAAGAGCAGAAGCACGGTCCATTTTTTTCCGGAAAACGAGCTTTTCATTTTACCCTCCGATAATTTTTCAGCTTGATCTAAGCCACGTATATTTTATCATATAAAACGCATTAAGTCAACGGAAGATTTTTGGAATTTTAAAAGCTCGTCTTACTTAGATGGAGATCTGTTTTTTGTTCAGGATTTTTCTTGCGCTCCGCTATCCTTTGTATCTTGCTTTAAATTCGAAAAGCTTTCCAAAATGTTAGCTTTTGTTTCCAAAAACAGTGCTACGTCGTGCTTTACGTAGGAATATCCTGCGGAGTAGCCCTTAAATCCGATGAGCGGAAGTGCGGATAACTTCAGGATACCGTTCAGGACGTCAGTGACCGTCAGTCCCTCCTTAGCACTCAGCATCACCGAAAGCGTGATCATCATACAGAGCGTTGAGGGAATGAGCTTTACGATGAGCATCGGTATTTTTCTTTTGCTCGGATCCTCAAGCTCACTTCGTCTTGAGTATGACTTTCCCGAAAGAAGCATCCTCGGTGTGAGCGCGATAGCTTTGATAGTGCGGTATTTTCTGAGCATTATTCTCATTGCCCGCGTGGGCTCTTTGGCATTTGAGTAAGCCCCAACGTCACCCTCGGATATACCCCGTGAGAGAAGAAAGCTCCCCCGCCTGTATTCAAGGTCTCTTTTTGAATACTCGGAGCAAAAATCGCGGAGTTCGTCGATCTCGGCACCGCTTATACGCTCTCTTGCCTTCACGTACCGCTCGTTCGCATTTTTGAATTCCTCCGTCTCCTCACCGTGATTTTCGCCCGAGTCCTCAAGAGAAAAATAAATGATATAGGAGGACGTTATAAGCAAGAGAAGTGAGGAGGCAAAACTTTCACTGAAAAATCCCGAAAAGCTTACCTCGGTAAAGGTTACCGCGAGCATAACGGTAAAAACGAACACGGCTATAATCTTACCCATATTACAGATTATAGTTCTGCTTGCCTTTTTTACAAGCTCCCTTGAGTCAAGGAGAACGTCGTCAAATTCACGAATGCTTTTCATCGTTCACACCTCGGTAAGAGAGCTTAAAAAGACACGCTCCTATAAGATTTGACGTAAGACCGACGAAGGAGACTACCGTCATTTCGTCTGCAATGCTCCTCACGAGCGCGAAGAGTAAAAAGAGCAAAAGCCATACGGTAAAGACCGACGGTGAGCTAAGAGCTCTTTTAAGTGACTTTATAAGAGGATAGGCGCAAATGAGAAGCAGGAGCACCGCGAATCCGCTGAGAACGGCACCGCCGCCCCTGTTTTTCCACACCGGGAAAAATAAAAGCGTTGCGATTATCGGGGGCAGAGTACAGATAGCAAGAGCTAAAAGCCTTAGCAAAAGTCTCTTAAGCGTTACCTTCATCGACAGCCTCTTTTCCGAGCTCGGCTCTCATTTTGCCGATCCTCTCGCCCACGCTATCCTTAAGATACTGAGGGAGTGCCGCAGACATAAATATTTCGTAAAGCATATCTATCTGAGCGTTAAGCACCGCCTTCAGCTTTTCGTTTTCGGCATTCGCGCCCTTGATCTCGCAAAGCTGACTCTCAACGCTTTCGGCGGATCCGAGGACCGCCGCTGCTAAATTTTCCGCGCGCTTGAGTCTTTCGTCTATGCCCTCACAAACTGCGATCGCGTGCTCGTTAAAGCTTTCGGATCTTTCGTTTATAGCCTTGATGCCGGATTTGATAGCCTTAAGTCCATCGTTGACTATGGGCAAAAGTCCCTTTTTGTAGGCGAGCATAATGATCAAAGAGCCGACGAAGGCGAGAGCGGAAAGTATTTCCGAGGCACTGTCCTCAAAGGCACGAAAAAGCTCCTCGAAAAACGTTTTTTCGGAGCCGTCCTCCTCGCTTTTCGAAATAGCGTTAGTATCTGCCGCCTCTTCCGCTGTCACGGTGCCCTCGTCGTACGCAAGCACCGTGGTTGAGCATACGAGCAAAAGCGAGATGACCGCAATTGCCGCGATAAGTATTTTCGTTGCTTTTTTCATATTTTTTCCTTTCTTATTAATTGAAATTAAACATATTTTTCGGCTTGACGTACTCCTCGAGCTCGCTGAGCCTTTCCTCAATGCCGAGAAGAGTCTTGCCGATCGCGGTCAGCGCGATCTCAACGTCACGGGCGACGATATGATCTATGGGAGCACGTCCGAAGCTTCCGTTGTCGTTGAAGATGGGAGAAGCGCAGAGCTTCTCGGTCCCGCTTATGAAGGTGACCTCGGAAATCCCCCTCGGAATCTCGTTTGCAGGCACCGTTACGGCTCCCGATTTGAGCTTATACCTCTTTTCCCCGATCATAACGTGAGAGTGAGTGGAGGGGAAGATGCTGACCGTGAGATATTCCCCACCGTCGTTATATATCTCGGATATCGTAATAAAAGCCTTCTGCGAGACGTAGGGAAGCCTGATCTTTTTGTAATGAATTTTAGCCATAATTTTCCTTTCCTTTAAACGTATTCCGCGACGATCTTTGACGGTGCGCGCTCGGTGAGCAGCTCCATGGTCAACTCCGTGTCGGTTGCCTCCGGCTCAAGCGTGGCGGTCTTTTCGTGAGTGTAATCCTTTAGAACGTATACGGCGGTGATCGGGTTTTCCGAAAGATATTCCGAAAGATCGTCACTGCTTGAGAACGCGCTTTGCTTTAAGATAAGCTCCGTGCCGTCGGGGGATAGGGAGAGTCCCGAGCCGTCCTCCTCGTTTATTTCACCGAGGGGGGATATAACGGTGCTTCCGAATCGCGCAGGCGCGGATAAGGGGATCGCGAAAACGCCTTCCTCCGCCGTCTCGTTTATAACCGAGGAGCCGTCGATAGTCAACGCCATCGTCTTTCGCGTTATATCTCCGCTGAGAAGGTCGATCTCGTCTGCGGAAAATCCTATTTTTCTAAGAGGCTCATCGGCACTCAGGCTCGCTCTGTATCCCGAATACGGCTCGAAAACGGAATCGTAATCCTCGAAGGCTCCCTCGAAGAGTCCGAAGCCGTCGATACCGTAACGGATATTGGTTGCGGACTCAGCGTGAGAGGAGATAGCTACGAGCTGCTTCGTGGGATCTGAGACGAAGCACATTCTGAATTCTCTTGACGTGGCATTAAGAACGGGTGCGTAGAAGGTTCCGTCAGCGTAATCGAAGCGCATATTGATCCTTCTTTTCGTTGCCGATGAGAAAAATCTGAAATGAAGCGCGAGAGTGTACTGAGTATCCTTTTTGAAATTGATGAGCGGCGGTCCGATTATCACCGTGCCGTTATATTCGGGAAGGGGAGTAGTGGTATAGCATCCGTCTACCACCGCCGCGGGAATTTTGGATATGCCGAGCGAGGAATGGATCGCCATAAATTCCTCTCCGCCCATAAGACTTTTTCCGTGAACGTGGATCGGGATGGAGTAGGTGCCGCCGTTTTCCTCAAGGTCTCCAACGCCTCCGCCCTCACTGTCGCACTCGGCACCGTAGAGCTTGAAAAGGCGGTAGCTTTCCTTCGGTGTGCCCCGGGGAAGCGTAAGAGTTGAGCCTCCTTT
>JBGVKA010000233.1:0-16211 GCA_045129715.1 Eubacteriales bacterium
GAAAACAATGGTGTCGGTCATGGCAGGCGGGAGGCTAATAGCCTCCCCTACGAATGATTTATCGTAATACCAACATACAACGTATCGCAATACCTACGAATAATATATCTTCCCTTATGAATCCTATGTCGCGAACCTTAAAATATGAATACGAAAGGCTTGACCGATGAAAATCGACCAAGCCTTTTTTGTTTATCTTTACATTATCCGACAAAGTCGGATTTCATCGCGAAGCGACTTCTTGTTCCGCTGCAAGCGGATTTATTCCGTCACGGAAGGACATTTCGTAAGAGTCGATGCACTTTATTGACGGTCTTACTGCGCCCGCAGAAGCGTTACCACTCCGCTGTCGGGTACTATATTGACAAGAACGTAGCCCGTGCCGTCGGAGTTTCTTGCGATCTCAAGGCTCTCGCCGTTTACAGTAATGCCGCTCCATGTTGCAGGGACGGTCACCTTTACGGTAAGCTCCTCGGTGTAGACGGAGTCGTCCTCCCCGTCGGTCAGCGTAACGTTTATCTTATCTCCGTCAAGCTCGGCACTCACGCTTGCGGTCGACCACTCACTGAAATAGAGCATCGCCTCACTGTTCGTGGCTATCCAGAGGTTATTCTCGCTCGCGTACTTGAAGAGCATTTCCGCCTGAGCCTCGCTGATAAAGTGGTCGCTTGAATTTTGAGGAATAGTTTCGCGGATCTTATGGATACAGAAGCATGCCCAACCGTTAAGGTCGATCGCCGCATCTATGAAATCCGTCCAATTGGAGATATCGTCGTTGAGTATCCCCTCGGGATTTGCGTTGTAGTGCTCTATCATATATCTCGGTATACTGAGACGGCGGCTTTCGGTGAAATTATCCTTGGTGATGACCTTGGTGGAAACGTCAAGGCTCGCACTGTAATTCTGACCGAACGTGCCACTGACACCAACGATCGCACCCTTCCTATAAGCCTCGGCAAGAAGCGTATCGAGATAGGGCTTATAGGACTTGATGACAGTTCCGTCGGGGAGCATGTAATCTGCCGTTCTGACACCGATGCCCGCACCGATATACGATATCATCGTTTTGTTTTTGGAGAGATAGTCGGGGAAGAGCTCCTCAAGGATCTGCTTTGATGCGTATATCTCCTTGGTAACGCTTCCCACGGGGATAACGTCGGAGACGGTCACGGTAGATTGGTTGTTCTTAACGTACTCGTAGGTACCGCCGTTATCGTCGGAGCCGAAGAATCCGTGGGTATAGGAATGGTTAACTATTTCGCTTCTGCCGACGGAAAGAACGTCGCACCAGAAATCGTAGCTTTCCTCGTCAACCTCGTAAACGTACTTGCCGTCCACCGTTACGTATTCGGGAATGCCGTCACCGTTTTTGTCATCGGTCTTAAGCGTTGCTATCTTCTTTGCGGGAACCGCAAAGCTTACGCCAAGATCGGTATATTTAAGGAGCATTTCCTTTGCGAAGGTGGCGGTGGTCTGATCACCGTCGTCGATAACGAAGGTCACGGTACCGCTTGCACCGTTTTTATTGACTATTTCCGCCATAACGCCGCCGTTTGAAAGAACGGAATTTCTGTAAGCCGCGGCACTCTCGGTATATTTCTGGAACGCCTTCGCAAGAGCCTCACAGCTCTCACCCTCAACGCTCCTTATGAAATCGGAGATATGATAGCTTCCGCCATCAGCATAGGTTATCGTCTCGCAAA
Source organism: Eubacteriales bacterium (assembly GCA_045129715.1). Lineage (GTDB taxonomy): Bacteria > Bacillota > Clostridia > Oscillospirales > CAG-272 > UBA1740. Next base: position 1,704 of record JBGVKA010000233.1, read on the forward strand.
GCGCGTAGGCGTACACGTCAAGCTCTATATACTTACCGTAATTCTCGTCAACACCCTCTACCGTGTTAAGCTTTTTACCGCCTGCATAGAACGAAACGCTCGTATCGGTAACGTAGAAGCGAACGGTGGGCTTTTCGTTGAGATTGAGGGTCACTGCAGAAACAGGAGCCTTGGTGCTGATGTCATCGCTCGAGGTGGGCTCTGCGGTATAGTCTCCGATGAGCGACTCAACGAGCGTGCTCACTCTTGCGATCTCCTCGGCGCTGTTAAACGCCGCGAAGCCCTCGTAGGTATAAGCCGCCTTGACGTAAGCAAGCACGTCACGCGCAAGCTCCCTTTCAACCGTGCTCGTGCTGTTAAGAAGCTTAGCGCAATATTTAACCGTCGAGAAGGTGAAGCTTGCCTTTGCCGAAATTCCGGATATCTCAACCACAGAGGTGAGCTTTATATCTCTTGCCGCCTCTGCGGATGCAAGAGGAATTGAGAATTTATAGTATCTGTTTCCGTCTCCAAGCTTTACGATCTTATCGCTCAGCTTAGCGGGATTTTCATACAAAATGCCGTCAAATGTAAACGAAAGTGTACTATCTACGGGAATATAAACGTTGAGAACTATCTGATTATCGAGCGTTATGCTCATCTTTGGTGAATACGAGGTGAGAGCCTTGTCACCGAGTGAGTAGACGGTAAAGGTCACGTCATCAAGCTTCTCGGTGCCCGTGCGAAGGAAATACATTTCGCCCTTATCGGTGCTGAGTGCAAGCTCGGGAGCACTTACGCCTACCTTTGTATAAAGCTTAACGTAGCCCTCCGTCTTTCCCTCGGTAAAGGTAAGGGTTGCGTTACCTTCACCCTTAAGAAGAGTCATTGCACCGAAGGTGCTTTCGCCTGCTATTATCTTGCCTCCCTTGACCGTAACGTTAGCGTTGAGCTCGGCATCGTCAAGGTCGAAGAGGTTGAACGCGTCCGCGGTAACACCGCTAAGATCGAATGTACAGCCGTTGAAGACTATTTTAGCGTCAACGTCTGCACTACCCGAGAAGCTTCCCTGACCTATCAGGCTTACGCCCTGCTTTGCTCCGAAATCGAAGGTCACGCCGTCGAAGGTGAAGTTGAAGCTCTTACCGTCCGTGAGGTTGCTGTTGGAATCGTAATAAACCACGCTCTTCGCTCCGAACACTACCGTGCCGTTGGTAAGCTTAAGCGCACTGTCGTGGATAACTCCGCTCGTTGCCTTTGAGGTTGCGGTGATGAAATGCTCGGCACCGAGGGTGAGCCTGTGTCCGCCAAGGTCGAGAATCACCGTTCCGCCTATCTGGCTATAATTGTTATACTTTTCGTTGATAAGATTTCCGTTTTTATCCCTTGCGTACGAGGTTGAGTCAAGCGCGTAGTCACGGCAAAGAAGAACGTACGCGATCTTGCCTGCTCCTGCCGCGGCACCGACCTTTGCCTTTGCCTGCTGGATAACGTCCTTATGATCGTCTGACGAATCGTTGTCGGCAGTGTTTGCCCAGTGGGTGTATCCGCCAACGAACGCACCGTCAAAGAAGAGAGCGAAGGGGTATTTCTCGGCATCGTAGTTTTCGGGAAGGCTTCCGTACTTGGTTACGTTGGGATCGGTGCTTTCGCCGAGGGTGTAATTACCCTTATCGGCTTCGTCCTGAATCAAGAACCTGACTCCGTCGTCGGTCGGGAAGGCGTTTTCTGCCTTATAATCCGTGTCGGAGCTTTCTATTCTGAGATACTCGCCGTTAGCGTTTGCCGAGAAGAGCACCGACGAGCCGTTCGCTCCGCTTGAGGAGAATACCGAAACGCCCGACATTGCGCCTGCCTTTATCTTGGAGCCGATAACGTTCATACCGACTCTTATCCAGCGTGCTTCGGCAGGATCGGCATTGAGGACGGTGAAGGCGGAGCTTGAATGATTGGTTATATCGAACGTGCATCCGTCAAAGTTAAATTCGTACGGTGTGGGAATCTTTTCGCTCTCAAATACAGTCTTGTCCGCACTGTCTACCGTGCGGTATGCGACCATCATCGAGGATATCGTTGCATCGTCTGTAAGCGCGAAGGTCACGCCCTCGAAATTGACGGTATAAAGCTTATCTCCGATACTGTTGGCAGACTCAACGTCCGTCTCGTTTGCCTTGAGTCTTAAGAAGGCAACGCTCTTCGTCTTAAGCGTTCCGTTTATAACGTTTACCGCCGTGGGATAGAAATAAAGACCGCCAAACGCGGCAGGCTTCGACTCAAGATCGAAGATAGCGTTCGTGCCGTGGGTGTTAGTCACGGTAAATCCGCCGAGGTCTATCGTGATCTCGCCCGTGATCTGCGCCCAGTTGTAATAGGCATCGTTCGTTGAGTCGTAGTCTCTTCTTGCAAGAACCACGGCACTTGCACCAACGTGCTTACCGAGTGCCGAATTCCAGACTGCTTTGCTTCTCTGGTGGTCCTTTGCGGCGTTGACCGCAGAACCGCTATTGGAATAAAAGCTTTCATAAGCACCTATGAAATTACCTTCACCGTCAAATACCGCGAAGGGATATTTCTCAGCATCCGCATACTCGTCGGGAATCGTGCCGTACGCGGTGCCGTTCGCTCCTGCCCCTTGCGTGTAAAGAGCGGTGCCGTCATTACCGTTATCTGCCCCATCCTTTTCACCGTACGCAAATACCGTCACGGTGCAGAGCGCGAGAAGCAAGACGAGTGCCGTCAAAAGAACCGAGACGGTTCGCCCCACGGAGTGCTTAGTGCGTATATCTTCCATATTCGTTCTCCTTTTAATTAAAAGATAGAAAATCCCATTTTCAAAAGCGGCGTCGTTTTCCCCGTTCAATGCGTTTGACACATCTCGGAAAAAAGAATTTTAAAAAAATCCACCGCTCCGATTTTATTCTAACATAAAAATCAATGCTTTTCCTGACAAAAACCACACAAATATGGACAAAAACAACCCAAATCGATTTATTCGGTTTAGGTTGTTTTATTCAAGACCGAAGGGCTTGTGTATGGCATCAATTCGCTTTGCGAATTGTATGGAATTGCCCCTTTGGGCGTATGGCATCACGGCTTGCCGTGTATCCCCCTCTTCTTCGGTCTTGATTCCATACCACCTACGGTGGATTCCATACAATGCAACGCTGTGCATTGATTCCATACCGCAACGAGTTGCGGATTCCATACGACACAATGTGTCGATTCCATCCACGGCTGCGCCGTGATTTGGTACGAAAGAACGAGAAGCAAACGAAGGCTTAACCGATGTTCCGGTTAAGCCTTCGCACTATCCAAATTTTTATAACTGCTCACACAGTGAGCCTTATAACTCACCCGTAAGGTAACCATAACTACGCGAAGCGTATCATAGCGGCTCACACTGTGAGCCTTATAACTTCCCCATAGGGTAACCATAACTACGCGAAGCGTATCATAACTGCGCGAAGCGCACCATAACTGCTCACACCGTGAGCCCTATAACTTACCCGCAGGGTAATCATAACTGCGCGAAGCGCGCGGAGCGCCTTATAACTGCGCGAAGCGCACCATAACTGCTCACGCAGTGAGCCTGTGAGCCTTACTTCAAGCTTCCCTTCACAAACGGCTCCAATATAAGAGCGTTGTCGAAATCAAAGTCGCGCGGGTCGATGTTGTCGAAGAGTCCCCAGTGGAGAGGAACGGCACATCTGGCACCGATCTCGCAGGCAAAGTCTGCCGCATCGCGAGCGTTCATATTGTTGCTGACACCGTTGATCGGGAGAAAGGCGTAGTCCACACCGTCCTCGCAAAGCTCGATAACGTCGTCTATTACCTCGTAGTTGTAGAGGGTGTCACCGCTTACGTAGAAGGTCTCTCTTCCGTCGTCAAGGATATAGCCTGCGGCGGTTCTGTCACTGTGCTCCGCCTTTACCGCATAGAACGTAATTCCGCCCTCGCTCCACACGGAGTGGGGGTTAAGCATAACGTAGTTGTGTATTCCACCGAACTCGCAAAGCTTAACGTACGCGTTGTAGGGCGCAAGAACGGTGATGCGCTTATCCTCTCTCTTAAGGAATTTTTCAAGAGTCTCGGGATCGAGGTGGTCAAGGTGATCGTGCGTAATGATTATCACGTCGGGACGAATATCAAAAACGCTCTCGTCGACCGCTATTCTTCTTTGCTTTTTGGGATCAAGCTTCTCGGCTACCGAATTTGAAAGATAGGGATCCACCATAACGGTGAGTCTTTCGTTTTCGAAAACGAGACCTGCCTGAGTTATCCACGTTACGTTCATATTATTTACCTCGCTGAATGTTTTTTAGATGAGTGTGAGCGCGAGAAGTCCTATGACTCCCGAAAGCACTCCGACAAGCGCGCCTGCCACGACGTCTCTTATAAAATGCACGCCGAGAAGGACTCGCATCGCACCGAGAGCCGCACCGAGCACGAGAAGTGATACACCGAGAAACGCGCTCGTGGGTATCATTACCGTTCCGATAACGAATACCGAAAATACGTGCCTTGAGGGGAAGGATCTGCCCGATTTATTTTTAGGCTTTTTCTCGTAAAACTCAAGAAGCTCGTAGGGACGCGGCGCGTTTATCACAAGGCGCATCACACTGAGCGCAACGAAGGGCACGCCCGTTATTATAAGCGTTTCGATAAGGTATATCGGGCTCTCGGCAAGAAGCTTCAGGCAGTGCGTGAAGAAGAGGTATACGCTGAGGGCAACTATCGCGAGCGAGGCAACGCGGAGCGTTTCCGCAAGTCCCTCGTCGGAATAAACTCTGTAAAGCGCACTCTCGTACTTGTTCTTCGGAACGTACTCAGGCTTCTTTTCGGTTAAGGCGGGCTCACCGTTATCCGTATCAAAGGGTGCCGAGTCCCGAGCCGACTCACCGTTATCGGTACCGATGGGTGATGCACCTTCGGTTTCAAGTGCTTCACCGCCGATATCAAGAGCTGCCTCGGTATCACCGCCTGCGCCCTCGACCGAGGTAAGCTCCTCGGTATTTATATTCTTGTTTTCTTCCATTTTTATCTCCGTTTTATGCATTTACGAAGGCAACGAACCTATCGAAGTATGCTCTGCCCTCTGCGGTATCCTTGAACACTCCGGCATCCTTGAGAACTCTTACGAAGGTCTTTCCGATCTCCGCCTTGATTATATCCTCGGTGTTGTTTTCGTCGAAGGTGTAGTTATCCTTGAATCTCTCGAACCACTCCTTGTGCTTCTCGATGGATTCTACGGTAGCAAAATCAACGCCGCCGAGGATAGCCGCCTTCATATCGGCTATCTCGCCCTTAAGACGTGCGGGAAGCACCGCAAGTCCCATAACCTCGATAAGACCGATATTCTCCTTTTTAATATTATGATGCTCTGCGTGAGGATGATATACGCCGAGAGGATTTTCCTCGGTTACGATATTGTTTCTGAGAACGAGATCAAGCTCGAAATCGTCACCGCGGCGTCTTGCAATGGGAGTGATCGTGTTGTGAGGCTCACCGTCGGTCTCGTGGTAAACGAACGCCTCCTCGTCGGTATATCTTCTCCATGCAACGAGTATCTTGTCCGCAAGTTCAACGAGTCTTTCACGGTCGGTGCCCGAAAGTCTGATAACGGACATGGGCCACTTAACGATGCCCGCCTTCACATCCTCAAAGCCACGGAAGGCTATCTCCTTCTCAACGGGGGCGTTTGCCATAGCGAAGGTGTATCTTCCGCCCTGCATATGATCGTGAGAAAGAATGGAGCCGCCAACGATGGGAAGATCCGCGTTGGAGCCTATAAAGTAATGGGGGAAATGATTAACGAAGGAGAGAAGCTTTGCAAAGCTCGAGCGGTCTATCTTCATAGGCGTGTGAAGAGAGGAAAGCGCGATGCAGTGCTCGTTGTAGTAAACGTAGGGGGAGTACTGAAGGTACCAATCGGTGCCTGCCATATCAAAGGGGATCTGGCGAAGAGTCTGTCTTGCGGGCTTCTGAAGGTTACCCTCATAGCCCTCGTTCTCGTGACAGAGAAGGCACTTGGGATATCCCGACTGAGGAAGAAGCTTCGCGGCGGCGATCGCCTTGGGATCCTTCTCGGGCTTGGAGAGGTTAACGGTAATGTCTATCTCACCGTACTCACTGTCGGTCTTCCACTTAAGGTCCTTTTTGATCCTGTCGGCTCTTATGTAGTTAGAGTCAATGGACAGCTTGTAGAAATAGTCGGTTGCAAGCTCGGGATTCTCCTCGTAAAGATTCTCGAAGGTGGAAATCACCTCCGAAGGTCTGGGGCATACGGCACCCATTATCTTGGTATCGAAAAGATCGCGGTAGACCACGCCGTCTCCGTCGATGATGCCGCTCTCATATGCATAGGTGCACATAGTGTCGAGGATATCGACGAGCTCATACTCGGCATCCTCCTCGGTATACTCGGTCACCCCCAGGATCTCAAGAAGCTTGTTTGCCGTATAGGCTCTGTCAAGCTTATCGATAAGCTCGGTCTTTTCTGCGTAGTTAAGAAGTCCGCAAATTGCTGCATTAATAGTCATTTTTTCTCTCCGTTTCTAACTTTCGTTTACATTTTCGTGTTTATTTGTTTTTCGCACAGGTTTTGAAGGGATCAACGTTGCCCACAAACTCAGGTGTTGTGCTAAATGTGAAGCTTATATTTTTCTCAGAAACTCTATACTCCTCAAGAAGCTCGGGGCCGCAGGAGTTACTGCCGATGCCCGCGTTTCTGTAGTCGACGATGACCGTCGTTTCGCGCTCGGGCACAAGCTCGTAATCGTGAGCCGTAGCGGTAAGAGTCTTCGGTGAGAAATGAGAGACACTGAGGGAGAACTTATCTGCCGTGAAGGTGAGTCCGTGACCTGCAATACTTGCCACGCTCGCCCACTTACATCCGTAGTGCGCGGAGTTCTCCTGCGGTCTTACGTAGGGCTCAAAGTTCTTCGTTGCGGTGGTCTTGAAGGTCGAGAGTCTCGATGCGAGTCTCTTGTCCTCGTAGGATTCGAAGGGACCGTAGCCGAAATAGGTAACGTCCTCAAAGCCCTCGGGAAGAGTGAATCTGAAGCCGAAGCGAGGAAGCCATACCGCATCCTCTCTTACGACCGCATCACAGCCTATCTTCACCGACTCCTCCGAAGAGAAGGTGTAGGTGAGAGTCATTCTCACAAGAGGCTTGCGATAGGGTGCGCCGAGCGAGATATCCGATCTTATAACCACGCTGTCTCCCTCGGTCTCGGCACTCGTGCCGTAGCACTTGACTCCGAGCTTATCGTAGCCTGCCTCAAGCCACTGGCGTTTTATCTTTCTGTCGTTATCGGTGGGAGCGCGCCAGATCTCGGGGGTTACCGGCTCGCATATCATTTCCTTGCCCTCGTGTACTATCGAGGTGATAAGTCCCGATTTTTTCGACACGGTCACAGCACTCTCGCCGTAGGTAACGGTATACGCTCCGTCACACTCGGTAAGAAGCGTTTCAACGCTACGGCACTCCGCAGAGTTTATTTCATCGCGGAGTATGAACTGAGCCGAGTATATTTCGTGGCCGATCTCCGCCCACTCGGTAGCGGTATTCTGCTTCACCCAAACGTTAAGGGTGAGCACTCCGTCGTTTACCTCGGGAGCATTTATTTCGTAGGTCCTCGTGCCGAGCGGTGCGATATCAAGCTCGCCTATTCTTCCGCTCGCGACTGCCCTTCCGTTCTTTTCAAAGGTGTAAACGAGCGATAGGTCCTTCATATCGGTGAAATATCTGTAGCTCGTTACCTTGAGCGCGCCGCTCTCGTATTCTGCCTTGACGGGTGCCTGCGCCTGCTTGACCTCATAGAAGCCCGTATGTGCTCTGCGGTCGGGGTAAACGAGACCGTCAACGCAGAACTCAGCGTCGTTCGGATAGTCTCCGAAGTCACCGCCGTAGGTGTAGTGAGGATCCTTGTAAACATTCTCTCCCACGGCAACCGAATGGTCGGTGAACTCCCATATACATCCGCCGAAGAAGGAATCGTTTGCTCTTATCATTTCCCAATACTTGCCAACGTCACCGGGGCCGTTGCCCATAGCGTGACAGTACTCGCAAAGGAAGATGGGGTACTTTCTTTTTTCATCGGAAAGATACCACTGCTCGATCTCGGAAAGCTTCGGATACATACGGCTCTCAAAGTCGATATAAGCGCGGTAGGTCTCGGGGTGGATAGGCATTTCCTTGCCCTTGGCAAGCTCCTTGTCCACCGTATTTGCACGGCGCGACTCATCCTCAACGTGAACGAGTCTTGAATCGTCTCTCGACTTGAAATATTCAACCATCTTTCTGTGGTTAACACCTGCACCGCTCTCGTTTCCGACGCTCCAGACGATAACGGAGGGGTGGTTTTTATCTCTTTCGAGCATACGCTCCGCACGGTCAACGTACGCCTCCTCCCATTCGGGATTGCTCGTGAGCTCGTTGCCGTCGCGGTATATTCCGATACCGTGGCACTCAAGATCAGCCTCGTCGATCACGTAGATACCGAGCTTATCGCAGAGCGCGTAAAATCTCGGATCGTTCGGGTAATGGCTCGTGCGGACCATATTGCAGTTGAAGGCTTTCATAAGGTAGAGGTCGCGCTTCATATGCTCCATAGGAGTCGCGTGGCCGAGCATGGGATGGCTATCGTGACGGTTAACGCCGCGCGCCTTCACCTTCTCGCCGTTGATGTAAATGACCGCGTCCTTGATCTCGATCTTACGGATACCGACGGGGATGTTGACTATCTCCGTGCCTGCCTCAAGCGTGAGGTTATAAAGGTAGGGGATCTCGTCACTCCAGAGCCTCGGAGCCTTGACGGTTGCGATCTTCACCTCGCCCGATTTTTTCTTGAAGCTGCCTTCTGCTACGGTATTGCCCTCGGCATCGGTAAGGGTGTATTTTACACTGACGGTGGCGTTCGCCGAAACGTCAAGCTTAACGGTTGCCTCGGAGAAGTCCTCGGCAATATCGCACTTTACAAAAAGATCGTCAATTCTTTTCTTGTCGCGCATAAGAAGGTATACCTCTCTGAATATACCCGAAGCGCGGAACATATCCTGATCCTCAAGATAAGAGCCGTCGCACCACTTAAGAACGACGAGGCGGACCTCGTTTTTGCCCTCGCGAACGAGCTTCGTTACGTTGAACTCGCTCGTCATATGGCTGACCTGACTGTATCCCGCAAAGCTTCCGTTAACGTAGAGATAGAAGCAGGAGTCAACGCCCTCGAAATTGAGCATTACGTCCTTATTCTCGATATCGCTCTTGCGAAGGGTAAACTCGCGAGCGTAAACGCCTGCAGGGTTTTCGTCGGGAACGTGGGGGGGATCTATGGGATAGGGGTAGTTAGTGTTCGTGTAGTTGGGAGTATCGTAGCCGCGTCCGAGGGCATTCTGCCAATTCATCGGAACGTCTATTCTCTCATCGACGGAGAACTGTACCGCAAGGGGATCCGAAATATCGAAGACCGTGGGGAAGAACTTAAATTTCCACTCTCCTATAAGACTCTTGAAATAGGGGGAATAATCTCTTACGTCCTCAAGCGCAGACTCTTTTGAGTCATAGGGTATAAAATAAGATCTCGGTTTTTCACAACCTACGTGAAGGTGCTCGAGCCCCTTGTGATAATTAGGTAATCCGAATGGCATTTTATTTCTCCTTTCGTTATAAAACGAATGTTTTGTGTCGCAAGCGTGTAATAAAGATATTCAAATTCAAAAAACGAATATTTTGCCAAGTATTATTTACATTTTATCAAGATCAAGCACTATTCCGATCTCGGCGGAATAGAATATTTTTTCCTCGCCCTCGTCAAGCATAACTCTGATCGCACCGTCGTCCTCAATACCGAGCACCGTCGCAGAGAAGCTCTCACCCGAGCTTACGAGCCCAACTCTTTTTCCTATAACGAGCGAGCGCGAGCGATACTCGTTCATATACGACTCCGAAAGCGACTCCTCGAAGGAGGCAAGCCTCTTTGCTAAATTTTGAGCGAATTCTACGATATCAACGCGCGCACCCGTCTCTATCTCAAGAGTCGTTGCAATACCCGAAAGCTCCTCGGGAACGCTTTTGCCGTGAAGGTTTATCCCGATGCCGACGACCGCGTGCTTAAAGCCCGTGCCGTCCTCACAAAACTCGCCCTCGGCAAGAATTCCGGCAAGCTTTTTACCGCCCAAAAACAGATCGTTCACCCATTTTATTTTCGGCTTTGCTCCGCAGGTCTCGTCGACGGTCTTTGCAAGCGCGACCGCAGAAAAAACGGTAAGCATTATCGCCTCCGATGCGGGAAGCTTAGGGTGAAGCAAGTAGGAAATATAAAGACCGCCCTCGCGAGAGACGAAGGCTCTGCCCCTTCTTCCTCTGCCCGAGGTCTGCTCCCTTGCTATGAAAAACGCATTTTTTCCGCTGCCCCGCGCAGCGTATTTTCGAGCCTCGTCGTTAGTCGAGCCTACCGAGTCGTAAACGAATATTTCCGCACCGACACATTCGCTCGAAAGTGCCGCTTTCATCTCGGAAACGAAATCACCCTTCATATATATCGCCCCTAAATATTTTTATTGCCTTAATTTTAACAAAAAGCGCGCGCGTTGTCAATATAAAGTCGGAATTTTAAGCCGCGTTTCGAATATTTTTGACCCGCCCTGTCAAAACTTGAATAAAAACGTATCGGGGAGAGGCTATGACACTCAGCACTGATTATTTTGAAAACCTATCACTCATAGAAGAGAAGCTTTGCTTCGGGAAGAATTTCGACGTTCTAAAAAGGAGCCTTACCGTCGGGCAGGGCGAGATGACCTTCTACTTTATAGACGGCTTCGTCAAGGACGGAGAGCTGCAGAGGATAATGCAGTTTCTTCTCGGCAAGAGCGAGCTCGGATGTGCCGAGGCGTGTGAAAAAATGATACCTTACGTCGAGATATCGAGAACGGACGGAGTCGATGACGTCGTCCGCGCGGTGCTGTCGGGACAAACCGTTCTTTTCTGCGACTCCTTCGGTGCCGAGGCTATAATCCTCGACCTCAGAACCTATCCTCAAAGAAGCATTGCCGAGCCCGAAACCGACCGAGTTATGCAGGGCTCACGCGACGGATTCGTGGAAACGCTCATAATGAACACGGCACTCTTAAGACGAAGGATACGCGATCCGAGGCTCACGATGAGACATTTTGACGTTGGCGGCTCCTCGCGAACCGACGTCGTGGTCTGCTATATGGACGGGGTTGCCGATCCCGATTACGTGGATGCCGTGTGCAAAAAAATACGCGAGGCGAAGCCGAGCTCAATAACTCTCGGAGCCGAGAGTCTGACCGAGGCTCTTATCAGAAGGCGATGGTTCAATCCCTTTCCAAAGGTCAGACGCACGGAGCGTCCCGACACCGCCGCCGCACAGGTGCTCGAGGGGTGCGTGCTCGTTTTTTGCGACACCTCTCCCGAGGTCATGATACTCCCGACGTCCATCTTCGATTTTACGGAAGAGGCGGACGATTACGCCTTTCCGCCCCTCGTCGGAACCTATCTGAGACTCCTCAGAATAACGATACTGCTTCTCTCGGTAATCATAACTCCGCTATGGTATCTCGCGCTTGAGAATGCCGCAAGCCTTCCCGACTCGCTTGCCTTTCTCGTTCCCGACGAGCCCGGCTTCCTTCCTATTATACTACAGCTCTTCTTAGCCGAGCTTGCGCTTGACGGTCTTGCCCTCGCCTCGATGAACACACCGAATATGTTATCTAACTCGCTCTCGGTGGTCGGTGCGCTCATCCTCGGTGATTTTGCCGTCGGAATAGGATGGTTTTCGGAGGACGTTATCTTCTATATGGCTTGCGTTGCCGTGGCTAATTTTGCCCAGCAAAGCCACGAGCTCAGCTACGCTTTCAAGTTCACCCGTATGATTATTCTAACTTTAGTTTACTTTTTGAAGCTTCCCGGACTTGTTATCGGCTTGATACTCTTTGCCGTCTTCGTTGCTACGAACACGACCGTAACGGGCAAAAAGCATTATCTTTACCCCCTCATTCCATTCGACAGACGCGCTATGGCGCGCCACCTCATAAGATTTAAAAAGGACGACTTTGAGGAGTGATGGCAGGGTGCTTTTCGGGCGAAAATTTTGCGGTGAGTGAAAAATAATTTTGAGGTGGGTGAAAATTCATTTTTCTATTGACTTTTATTTGCTTTTCAAGTACAATAGAGGTAGTCTAACTTTTGACTAAAACAAAACGTTAAAAGGTTTGGAAAAGCTTTCCAAACCCGCGTAGCTTTGGAGGTTGTTATGAATTTTTCGGACATGAATTTTATCCGTAAATTTTCAATGAACATTTGCAAGACCCTTGAGATCCCGCTTTCGAAGATGACCTTCACCTCGGATTTCACGGTTACTGACAGAGGAGATCTTTATCCCGTTATCGCGTCCTCGGGCAATCTTACCGAGCACGTTTCTCCTGCGGGATATACCACGATCGGCGAGGGCTCCGTGGAGCGTTTGCTCGCATCCTTCTTCCCCTTTGCCACGTATAAAATGAAGATCACGTCCCTCAACGGTGCGGCAGGCTTCGTCTTCAAGTCCAAGCACGCAAAGGCTGAGGTCATGATAGAAAACGACGACTGGGAAACGGTCGTATCCTTCTTTGACGGAGAGCGCGCGAATAAGACTCACCTCCCCTCCGAGATAGGCGAGGGCTTTGAGCTTATCGTTTCGCTCCGCCCCCATTGGTTCGATATCTACGTTTCGGTAAACGGTGCTATATATCACGTTGTTTCCGAGGAATCCAACCCCTTCCGCGAGTCGCACGCAATTGATTTCTACGAGACCGCAAAGGTCAACGTTAAGATGGTCGGCAACGCGACTATCGTCGGTGCATCCTCTTGTATCGACTGCGGCATCGGTCAGGCAGATATCCGCCCCTTCAAGTATGAGAACGGTGATCTCGTTATGGAAAACGGAAGAGTTTTCCTCTCCATCAGCTCCCGTCTTGCAAAGGGCTCCTACCAGAGCGTTCTTTCCTGGCTTCCCGGAACGGCAGACTTCAAAATGGAGGGTGCTATCTTCTACACTCACGGTGAAAACAGCACCAAGATACACGCTGAGGTTGCCGCATCCTACGTATTCAACCGTATGGACAACAAGTGGCACGTTTGGGTGCGCGACGGCTCCGCAGGTCACGTTCTTTCCTACGGCTGCTTCGATTACGATATCAGATACGGTCTTAATATCGTTGACGTAAATCCCCTTCCCCTTATGACCGAAGGAAATATTGACGATACCCTTCTTCTCGGCAAAAAGGGTGACGAGGATCCCGATTTCACCTACGATGCCGCTCGCAAAAAGTGGCTCTTCACTCTCTGCCGTATCGACACCTCTCTTCGCAAGTACAGATACTATTTCTTCGAGTCCGACAGACCTGACAAGGATTATAAATTCGTCGGCCTCGGCCCCGTCGGTGAGGAGACCGGCGGCTCCATCCTCCGTCTTGACGGCAAGTTCTTCTTCGCCTGCGGAAACGATTTCCACGCCGTATCCGACTACCGCGTTTACGAGTGGGGCAAGTTCGACACCTTCACCAACCTTAAGTGCGATTTCCCCGACGGCGGATTCAGAGGCTGGGCAACCATTATGCCCATCCGCTACGGCTCGCGAATGAGATATTTCTGGCTCACCTTCGACCGCACTCTTATGAGCAAGGTCAACAACTGGAGCTACGGTAACCTCTACTGCTTCGAGGCAGAGGGCTATTTCAAGGCTTAAAGAGCTTCGGCTTTTTAAATACATACCCCAAAAATGTTCGCTGTAAACAAAAGGCTTGGCCGATCAAACTCGACCAAGCCTTTTATCATATCTAATTTCAAAACGAAGCGTTAAGCAAAAATCAAAAAGCAAGCGGCATAAGCACTGTTTTTATGACAATGCTTATGCCGTTTTTATGCAGATTTATATTGATTTTACTTTGTTCGAATTGTTTATAAGATATCAAAACCGCTTAAGATTTCACTTTTCTCTTGGTTTTATATCATCATCAGAGTTTGAATCACCGTTACGGTCTATTTCGTCTTTTTTTATGGGTCCTAACAACCTTCCAACAACCATGAAGAGAACCAAAACGGGAATAATTACCACAAAACAAAATCTATGTAGATTTTTTATTCCTATGGCTCTTAATATTTTTTCTTCAACCGGTGCACTGACAAAATTTTCAAGACTTAATATTGCCATAAATATACCCGTCACGATGAGTGCTACTACCCTGAATATTTTTCTCCATGTTTCTTTTTTCTTCACTGTAAACGATACCCCCTTTCATCAGCTCGCGATTAATGCATTGATCACTTGAATTCTTAATGCGACAGCGCCTTTGATAGCTTTAAGCGAAGAGCAAGAAGCAAACAGCAAAAATTACTGCCAGAGGCAATGCTATTGCGCTAAGGATAAAAGCCTCAGCCGCATCGTCAAGGCACATCGGTCTGTAATTATCGCTCTTTTTGAACTCAGCGTGCTTTCTTGACATACTTCTGTCGTGCCACATTCCGTT
>JBGVKA010000234.1:0-2043 GCA_045129715.1 Eubacteriales bacterium
ACGTAAGAAAACATCTGAAATCCATCCTTTTCTATGATAAATGCCGATCGGTAAGAGATACCTTCGTCACGGCAAAACAATCTACCTTATATTTTAACATAAACAAATCAAAAAGTAAAGTTTTTTATTTTATTTTTATTATTTTAGTTCAAACGATTGACGAGAATTTGTTTTTGTGATATAATATCGTGATAAATTATGTCAAAAAGCAAAATATAAACGGAAGGGAGCTATATGAGAATACTTGGAATTGACCCAGGACTTGCGATAGTCGGATGGGCGATAATCGAAACGCATCGCGGAAATTCAATGCCGGTTGCGTTTGGTGCCATAAGAACGCCGGCACACACTCTGATAGAATCCCGACTCAAAATAATTGAGGACGATCTTAATACGATAATAGATAAATACAAGCCGGACGAGATGGCGATAGAGGAGCTTTTCTTCAACACGAACATAACGACGGGTATCGCGGTAGCCGAGGCGCGAGGCGTAATACTTTGTACGGCGTATAAAAAAGGCGTGAAGATAAGCGAATATACGCCCCTTCAGGTAAAGCAAGCGGTCGTAGGATACGGCAAGGCGGAAAAGAGGCAGGTTATCGCAATGGTAACTTCGATCTTAAAGCTTCCCGCACCGCCAAAGCCGGACGATACCGCGGACGCTGTTGCAATAGCACTCTGTCACGCGCAAAGCAGTGGGTCTGCAATGGGAAAATATTTCAACGTTAGGTAGGATTTTGATATGTGGATAGCAGATAATTGGAACGATTATAAGATTCTTGATACCTCCTCGGGAGAAAAGCTCGAGCTTTGGGGTAAATACAGCTTGGTAAGGCCCGATCCTCAGGTCATTTGGAAGAGTGATAAGAAAAATCCCTTGTGGAATAAAGCCGATGCGAGTTATAAAAGAAGCAAGTCGGGAGGCGGTGCCTGGAACGAGAACAAGCTTCCCGAATCATGGACCGTAAAATATAAGGATCTGACCTTCCTTATAAAGCCTATGGGCTTTAAGCATACGGGACTTTTTCCGGAGCAGGCAACTAACTGGGATTGGATGCGCGAGCTTATAGAGAATGCAGGCAGACCTATCAGCGTTTTAAATCTTTTTGCATACACCGGTGGAGCAACCGTAGCCTGCGCAAAGGCAGGTGCATCCGTTTGCCACGTTGACGCATCTCGCGGAATGGTAAATCAGGCAAAGGAAAACGCAAGACTTTCAGGTCTTGAAAGCGCGCCTATACGCTATATCGTGGACGATTGCAAAAAGTTTATTGAGCGCGAGATCAGAAGAGGCAAAAAGTACGATGCGATAATTATGGATCCCCCCTCGTACGGCAGAGGTCCTACGGGCGAGGTTTGGAAGATCGAGGAGAACATTGACTCCTTCGTTGAGCTTTGCCGCGGAGTTTTGAGTGATACGCCCCTCTTCTTCCTTCTTAATTCGTACACTACGGGACTTTCCGCATCTACTATGAAATACATAACCAACATCAGACTTCTCAGCCGTTTCAGTGGCAAAAGCTATGCAGATGAGCTCGGACTTCCCGTAAAGGATAGCGGACTTGAGCTTCCTTGCGGCTCAAGTGTGAGAGTGGTATTTTCTTAAAGAATTGGATCAAAAAATGGAAAATTGCATCATAAAAGCAGAAAATTTAAGCTTTTCGTACGATGATACGGAGACCGAGGGCGTTTTGGCAAAGACACAGCCGCCTGCACTCGACAACGTAAGCGTTTCTATACGAAAGGGCGAATATATAGCGGTGCTTGGGCATAACGGCTCAGGAAAATCGACCTTTGCCAAGCTCCTTAATATGATACTCGAGCCGAGCGCAGGCAAGGTTCTTATATACGGCAGAGATATAACCGCCGAGGATTTCACCGAGGACGATATGTTTGATCTGCGCAGTAAGATCGGAATGGTATTCCAGAATCCCGATAATCAGCTTGTGGCTACGATCGTTGAGGAGGACGTTGCGTTCGGTCCCGAAAATCTTGGAATCGAGCGTTCCGAGATAAGAAAGCGCGTAGACGATGCTCTTGC
>JBGVKA010000235.1:0-5112 GCA_045129715.1 Eubacteriales bacterium
ACGAAGCTTACGCCTCTGAGAAGTCCACCCTTCGCCTTTTCCATAGCGGCGGTGTAGATCTCTTCCCACTTGACCATAGAATCAACGAGGAAGGATATATCGTAATCGTTAACGGGATACTCGGCAAGCTTTACGAACTTGTTGGTTCTCGACTTGAAGGGCACGAAGGCATCCATATTAAGCTCAACGAGAACCGCGGAAAGCACCTTGATGCCGCACGCGAGAGCACTCTTCTTGGAAAGAAGCGCAATGTCTCCAACGTACTTATCACCAACGTAAATATTCTGCCATACTACCGCATCAGCATAGTAGGGCTTCTCCTCCTTCTTGAAGGTGAAGGGCTCCATGTGAGTATATCTCGGCATAGACGCGATAGTTCCCTTTGCTCTGCGGAAGAGCTCTGCAATATTGTCGGAGCTTCCAACGAAGGCACATCCGAGACGGCGTTCCTGATAAGGAAGCTTCTCGCCCTTATAGTTCTCGGTGTAATTCTTATCAAGGAATACGAGAGACTCCTCGAAGATATCGAATTCAGAGAAGTTACGCTCGTTCTTAACGATCGCGCGAGCGATGTTGGGAAGAAGCGAGGACTTGATAAATCTCTCGGTGGGCGAGGGAGGAGTTGCAAGCGCAAGAACTCCGTCAGTGGTGGGAAGCATAGCCTTCACGCACTCGTCACTCATCCAAGGATAAGTGAATATCTCCTGCATATTAGCCTTAAATGCAAGGTATTCTTTACATTTTCTAATCAAATCATAATCAAGCTGATTGATTGCGGAATCAAAAGAGGTGGTGATAGAGGTAGCCTCAAAGTTCTCGTATCCGTACATACGGGCAACCTCTTCCATGATATCTGCCTTGATGGATACGTCACCGGTCGAACGCCAGGTGGGAACCGTAATGTGCATCATATCCTCTGTAAAGCTTACCTCGTAGCCCATAGCACCGAGCTTCTTTGCAACTATCTCGGAGGGGATTCGCATACCGAGTCTTCTGTCGAGCCAATCGAGCTCAACGTCGATCTCGTTCTTTTCGGTCTTGTTTAGGTAAAGGTCCTTGTATGCGGTGAGAGACATTTCGGGATAGAGCTCAGCAAAGAGCTTCATGGAAAGAGAAAGCGCGAGGTCGCATCTTTCGGTATCGATAGCCTTCTCGTATCTTGCGGATGCCTCCGTTCTGTTATCGTATCTCTGAGCGGTTCTGCGAACGCTCTTGGAGTTGAAGTTTGCTATCTCAAGAATAACGCTGTCTGTCGTGGGAAGAACGGAGTCCTTAGCACCGCCCATAACGCCTGCAAGCGCGACCGCACCCTCAGCGTCTGCGATAACGAGATCGTCCGAGCAAAGCGAAAGGTCCTTATCGTTGAGGAGCTGAAGCTTCTCGCCGTCGTTTGCACGGCGAACGCAGATGTGGTCGATTATATGAGTAGAATCAAAAACGTGTGTGGGCTGACCGGTTGCGAGCATTACGTAATTGGTAACGTCAACGAGCGCGTTGATGGGGCGCATACCGACTCTCCAAATTCTCGACTGCATCTCAAAGGGAGCAGGCTTTACGCCGAGTCCCTCAAGCTTTGCACCGATGTAACGGGGGCAACGCTCAGCATCGTCGATCCTTACGTCGTACTCGGGAATGTCGGATGCGGGAACGTACTTGTCGAACTCCTTAAGGGGAAGATCGTAGAGTGCCGCAAGCTCACGCGCGATACCGTAATGTCCCCAGAGGTCGGGGCGGTTGGTCATAGACTTGTTGTCTATCTCAAGAATAATATCGTTAAGACCGAGCGCATCTGCAAGAGGAGTTCCTGCAGGAGAGTCAAACGAGGTAAGATCCATTATCTCGTGATCGTCTTTTGCGGGGAAAAGATCTGCCATTCCAACCTCAACGGCGGCGCATATCATACCGAAGCTCGCAACACCGCGAAGCTTGGTATTCTTTATTTCAACGGGCTCGCCCTCGCCGTGCCAACGCACCATAGCTCCGGGGCAAGCAACGACTACCTTCATCGAGGGCTCAAGGTTAGAGCCTCCGCAAACGATCTCCTTCACCTCACCGCCGATGTCAACACGGCAAACGCGAAGCTTATCTGCATTGGGATGAGGAAGAACCTCCTTGATCTCTCCGACGATTATATTCTTATACGCGTCGGCAAGATTTTCGGCACCCTCAACCTCAACGGTAGACATAGTAAGATCGTAGGAAAGACGTGAAAGATCCATATCATCGGGAATATTAACGTAATCCTTTATCCAATTAAGTGATAATTTCATTTTCTATCTCCTCTCACGCCATTAACGGAATTGCTTTAAGAATCTGAGGTCTGCACTGTGGAAGAGGCGCACGTCGTCAACACCGTAGCGCATCATTACGAGTCTGTCAAGACCTATATTAACGTAGAAGCCGGTGTACTCGTCGGGATCGAGACCTGCCGCGCGAAGAACGTTAGGATGAGGAGTACCGCCGGGCATTATCTCTATCCAACCAACGTGCTTACAAACGCTGCAGCCCTTACCGCCGCAAACGAGACATCCCATATCGATTTCAAAGCCGGGCTCAACGAAGGGGAAGAAGCCTGCTCTCATTCTTACGGGCACGTCACGGCCGAAGACCTTCTGCAAAATGCTCTTTATCATAACCTTACCTGCAGTATAGGTGAAGTCCTTATCAACGATAAGTGCTTCGTACTGGAAGAAGGCTCTCTCGTGGCGCGCATCGGTGGTCTCATTTCTATACACGCGTCCGGGGTAAACGAATCTGTAGGGGGGCTTGTGTGTCTGCATATAGCGAACGCTGTCGCCGGTAAGGTGGGGACGGAGGCAAAGCTTGTCTGCCGCATCGC
Organism: Eubacteriales bacterium; assembly: GCA_045129715.1. Taxonomy (GTDB): domain Bacteria; phylum Bacillota; class Clostridia; order Oscillospirales; family CAG-272; genus UBA1740. Next base: position 2,840 of record JBGVKA010000235.1, read on the forward strand.
CCGAGTCGTGTCCCTCAAGCCAATAGGTGTCCATGCTCTCTCTTGCAGGGTGGTTCGGAGGGAAATTGAGGTTGTCGAACGCATAGTACTCGCTCGTGATCTCAGGACCGCCAAACACCTCGAAGCCCATCGAACGAAAGGCATCGTTAAGGTCGTAGCACATCTGGGTTATGGGGTGAAGACCGCCGATCTTCGGCTCAAAGCCGGGAATAGTGCAGTCGAAATCCGCAGGGATCTCGGAAGCCTTAAACTTAAGCTCCTCGCGCTTGCCCTCGATCTCTTCACTGAGGATGTTTTTAACCTGGTTAACAGCCTTTCCCATTTCGGGACGGAGAGCCACGTCAAGCTTGGGGATCTCCTTCATAAGCTCGGTAACGCTTCCCTGCTTTCCAAGGAGCGCGCCCTTGATCTCCTGCAATTCACTTTCGGATGCCGCCGCAGCTATCTTAGCCGAGCCCTCCTTAAGCAACGCTTCTAATTTTTCTTTCATTTTAGTTTCCTCTTATGATATATTTATTTTTATCTTTTAAAATCCATTCAATATCGAGCACCAATCCGGCAGCGAAAGAGCCGAATCCACGATAAGCCAAGTGAAGCACTGCAGACTATATCAAATCAGCGCAAAGCACAAATTTTGAAAACAAAGCTTTACTTTTTTTGGTATCAGTCGTGCAAAAAAACAAAAAAATCCCGCATTCTCCGATATCGGAAAACGCAGGGACGATAAATTATTATCGTGATACCACTCTGCTTCACTCTCGCCTCGCGGCAAAGAGCCTCATAGGGTGCCAACACACCCACAGCGAATAACGTACGCCTCTTACGGAAAAGCCTACACAGACGAATGCATAGCGCATTCGTAATGCAAAGTGCAAAATGCAAAATTTAGAATGCCTAATGCAGAATGCAAAGCCGAACGAAACCGACGGAATAAAGCTTCCGAGTTCCATTCACAGTCCTTCAGCCCTCAGCTCGCAGAATGAATTCGCCGAATCCTCGTTACTGCCTCGCACCACACGGCAGCTCTCTGAAAACGGTAAAACGCGGTTACTGGTTTCTGCTCAAACGCTTTTAACAACATAAGAATTCTATCAAAAAAACAAAGCTTTGTCAAGACTTTTTTAAAAATATAAATAAAAATAAAGAAACAGAGATAGTAAATAAAAATGTGATAGGTTGGAGAATTTCGCAGAAATTCAACCTTAATCCCCTTGCCTACGAAATTCAATCAAAGTAAAAGGTGTGAAGCCAAACAACAACTCCACACCTTTTTATTTACGGTTATCCCACAAGCTTTTGCAAAGCTCTCTCAACCGAAGCTGTGTCCTTGGTCACGGCTTCGGTTGACGTTAAAAGTCTATTTCTCGGGACTCCAACGCCGCAAGCCCGACACGAAACGCACGCGACGCTACAAGCCTATCCTCCTCATCCTCGCTCTCGAGCATAGGAAGAAGATTTCTGAAGAGCTCACCCTTGATGCTCATATCACGGTGAAGCTTCTCGGTCTTGTAAAGCGGAACCGTCTTATCTATCATATCGAACGAATAAAGTCCGAACGCCTCGGAGTCGAGGTTCTTCGGAATAACGAATCTCGGATCAAGCTCACCCGTGAGCTCAACTCTGAGAGCGGTCTCGATACCGTACTTTTTCTCACTGATAAGTCGGCTTATACGGTTGATGATCTCGTTATAGGAATCAACTGCGGTGACGTCTATTCTCTCGGTAGAGAAGGAGAGGTGACCAAAGGTCAATTTTCTTACGTCTATCGAAATTCCGCCGCTGCGGTCGTCAACTATGATAAGGTTTGCACCGCCAATGCCGGGATTCTCAAAGCCCGTGCACTCAAGCGATCCGCAGTACGTATAGAAGGACGCGCCCACTCTCTCCGTAGCACTTGCCTCGTGGCGAGAGCCGAGAGCGTAATAATCGGCACCGAATTTCTTAAGATCCTGAGTTGAAATAGGGCAGGTCTCGGAGCCGAGAGCACCGTCAAGATCCGCATAACCGCAAACGATATTGATTCTTGAAACGTCGTCTACCTGGCGGTCGTAAAGCGGATTCTCGGTCATTTTGCCATTCTTGAAGCCCCATCCGTAAACGGTAACGTTAAGCTCGTTTATATCAACTCTCGAAAGATGCTCGCTCATAATAACGTGACAGTTGTCGGGAAGGCGTCCCGAAGTATATATCGGGTTATTCTCATAAGCATCCGCACGTCCGGGAGCTATAACGAAGATAGCGTCGGGACAGTTTTTAAACTCTCTTATAAGAAC
>JBGVKA010000236.1:0-3875 GCA_045129715.1 Eubacteriales bacterium
AGTGCTCCTTTACGGCAATCCGCCTAAATTGATACCGCTCGTTAAAACGGTTCTTTTAGGTGATAAAACGAATAAAAAGTAAATAAAAGTTTTCAAAAACGCCTTTTATATGATCTGTATCTTGGATAAAGCGTTTTTGGATGAGCAAAAAAACAAGCGAGGGTATCACCTTAAAAAAGGATGCCTTCGCTTTCTTTTTTGCCTTTTATCCGCCCTTTTTATCATCACGCTTCTCGCCGTCAAGCACCGTTTTTTGTAAGACGTCTTTGAAGATCTGTCCAAACCGCCCCGATCACCGTAACGCTTTTTGCGTGTGCGCGTTAAATAATAAAAATATATAAAATTTTTAAAAGTAACTGTACAAATCGAAAAAAATGTGATATACTTATACTGTAAATCTATATGCAAATGAAAAAAGGGCATTAAAAATGGATAACAGAAACGTTAAAAAGTCTAAGAAGAACGGATTTAATTCCACGAAAAATACAGAGCGCAGAAGCTTTTCTCAGCACAATCAGCAAAGAGAAGAGAATACTGAGGTAAGAGAAGGTCTTGCGGTAGGCAGAAATGCCGTTAAGGAGTTACTTGCCGACGGACGTGACGTTGAAAAAATATACATACAAAAGGGAGAGCGCGAGGGCTCTATAAATCTTCTCGTTGGAATAGCCTCCGAGAGAAAGATCCCGATAATCGAGCTTGACCGTCAGAAGTTAGATAGAATGTGCGGAAACGCTCGTCATCAGGGAATAATAGCCGCCCCCTCCGAGCAGAATTATTCCTCGGTCGAGGAAATCCTTGCGTACGCTGAGGAAAAGGGTGAGCCTCCCTTTATCGTTTTGCTTGACGGTGTGGAGGATCCTCACAACCTCGGAGCTATCATAAGGAGTGCCGAGTGTATGGGCGCGCACGGTATTATAATCCCTAAACGCCGTGCGGTCGGTCTTACTCCCACGGTGGCAAAGGCATCCGCAGGAGCAATAATGCATATGCGCATTGCTAAGGTGACTAATCTTTCGCAAACAATAGACGAGCTTAAGGAGCGCGGAATCTGGTTCTACGCCGCAGATATGGACGGCGAGTCCATATATGAGTCCGACCTTAAGGGTGCTATAGGCATAGTCCTTGGCGGTGAGGGAGACGGAGTTTCCAGACTCGTTAAGGAAAAGTGCGATTTCGTGATCTCCGTTCCTATGTACGGAAAGGTCAATTCTATGAACGTTTCGTGCGCGGCGGCAGTCATTCTGGCGCAGGCGGCAGATCAAAAGAGGAAGGGAGGCGTAACGAATGGATGAAATTAACGAAAGAAAAAGAGAGCTTATGGAAAAGATAAGCTCGGATTCTACGTTGACCAACGTCAGCCGTGGCGAAAACGGTACTATTGAGTTCCAGTTCGATGCTCCCATCCCGAAAACGGGGCTTGTTTTTGAGAGCACGGACGATGCGGAAGCACCCAATCCCTCGGAATTTGAGCTTCCCGAGACTCTTGAGCTTACCTTTGACGATACGGCAAAAGACGTGCCCGTTGATAAGCCCAGAGAGGATGACGGTGAGTTTATAATCCCCGACGTTTTCGATATAGCAGAGCAGTCGGAGAGCACGGATACGCATTCTCTTGACGGCTACGCCTCTACGATATGGAGAGCGTACGTTCCTCGCTTTACCGACGTTACCGAGAATAAGTATGCGGTCTCCGAGAAAAAGCAGGAGAAAAAGAGTGTAACGCAGGAGTTTATAGACGAGTTTTCTTCCGACGGGCATACGCCTGAAAGCACGTCTCAGATAACGGTAACCACAAGAAAGACGGGAAGAGATCTTTTTGACGTAAACGATCCTACCGCAGAGATAAGCAGTAACGTTCCCGAGGCTATAGTCGTCAAGATAAACGGTGTAAAAAGCACGCCCAAGGACAGTCTCAACGTCTTCAAGTTTGCAGACGAGGGCGAGAGTGTAACCGAGTGTGCGGCAGAGACCGTGAACGACGAGGACGTTGAGCGTGAGGAGATAAAGGAGCTTACGGGCAAGGATTGGGAGGCAGTGCAGAAAAAGGAATCGGTGCCACAAGCCGACGTATCGGACGGGCAGGCATTGACCGATACCGAGTCTTCCGTCAAAAACGTAAGATATACGGATATCGATGCACCGGCCGTGGACGAATTTGTGGTTCACACCGAGCGTGAGGGTGACAGAGTCGTTCCCGAGGGATACTCGAGAAAGAACGAAAAGGTCGACGCTGCGGATATGAGTGAATATAACTCCTACTCTATGCGTGAGTCGTTTAAGGATAAATTCCTCGATCTTATAATGTCCGTCAAGATACGCTTGACGGTTGCGGTGCTTCTCGGCATAGCAACGATCCTCTTTGATATCTTTGAGCGCAGAGTATGCTTCTATTTCGGTATAGGACTTAACTTCGGTGCTCCCGCGATAATCGACGCTTGCTTCGTTGCGAGCATCTTCCTCTTGACGCTTCCCGAAACCTGCAGGGCGGTCAAAAACCTGATCTTCGGATGTGTAACCCCGGAGCTCTCAAGCGCGATAGTAGGTGTGACGGTCTTTATGTACGAGATCTCCATGGCTGTCATTGCTCCTATAGGCGGAGGCTATCCTCTTTTGGCGTCCGTTTACGTTATAATGGCTATAAACAGCATTTATGCAACCTATTCTTTACATAATGCCAGCTTTATGGCGTTCAAGCTCGTTTCGGATAAAGGAAACAAGTACGTGCTTGATAAACCGCTCACCAGAACTCTTGAGCTTGAAAATATGGCTCTTGACGGAGCGGTAGACGAATACAGATCCAGATGCGCAAGAGTCTTCCGCACCCCCTTCGTGTCGGGATTTTACGCTAACGCATATAAGAGAACCGAAAAGACTCGCAACAATCTTATCATTCTTGCGATAAGCTTTTCCACGGCTTTGGTGAGCAGTATAGTTATGCTCTTTATGCCCCTTGGCGGACCTGTGAGCGCGCTTTCTACGTTTGCGCTCGTCGTAGCACTTTCCGTTCCCGCGTTCACCATTCTGTCGCATAAGATACCCTATTCCGATGCGGAGCGTGAGGCAATCGCAGACGAAAGTGCGATAATAGGTGAGTCTGCGCTCGTGGATTACTCCGACGTAGACGTAGTTACCTTTGAGGATACCGAGGTCTTCGGTCCCGATGACGTAACGCTCAAGAGCGCGAGTGACAGAAGAAGCGATTATCTTGATACTATGAAAAAAATGGCGTCTCTCTTCGCTGCCGTGGGCGGTCCCTTGGCAAGAGTTTTTGAGAACGCTCTTAACAAAAAATATTCTCCCGCTACCGAGGTTGCCGTCGAGGATGACGGTATATCGGGTATAGTAGAGGGAGAGCGAGTTATGGCAGGAACGGCACAGTATATGAAACGCCATAATGTAAGAGTTCCTTCCACTCACGATATAAAGGTAGGTAGCACGAGAGTTATCTATGCGGCGTCAAGCGGAGAATTCTTCGCCACCTTTACGGTTCACTACTCCTTCTCCGAGGAGTTCGCGCTCCTTCTCTCCGCAATGAGAGAAAAGGGAGTCGTTCCGCTCGTGTATACGAGAGATTTTAATATCAATAACGAATTTATGCGCGTCCTCACGGGAGGCAGTGACGTTATCCGAGTAATGAGAAGATATACCGCGTACAAGGAGCCCGAGGTCTTCGGAAGAATAGATTCTTCCATGGTAATAAAGGGTGAGAAAACGGCGGCTATAGATTTGATACTCTCTGCAAAACGCTACTCTCATTTCCAGTCCGTAATTGCCGTGACGGAGCTTTCCGCCGCCGCAGTCGGAGCCGCGCTTGCCGTAATGATAGCGTTCAGTAATATGATCTCAAGTCTTCCCACCGCTCTTCTTTCGGTTTG
>JBGVKA010000237.1:0-12531 GCA_045129715.1 Eubacteriales bacterium
GTGACGTTAATTTCCCAAATGTGAAATTAACCGTGGTGCCCTGTGGCACCACCCCGAAAACCGAGGGTTTTCGCACATTTCTTGAAATATAGTCGTTCGAGCTTGCTGGCGAGCCGACAGACTCGAACTTCGTATATTATAACCTCAGTGTTTAAAATTAAGATGCCGAAAGGCATTGGGAAATACGGAAAAATATTTTTTAAGGAGAAATTCAGTGAAAGAAAAAAGGAGCTCTTTTACGGGTAAAATAGGCTTCATTCTTGCGGCTGCGGGCTCGGCTATAGGACTTGGAAATCTTTGGAGATTTCCGTATCTTGCCGCGCAGTACGGCGGTGGAATTTTCTTGCTCGTTTATCTTGTTTTAGCCGTTACGTTCGGCTTTGCGCTTATGATAGCGGAGATCACGATCGGAAGAAAGACGGGGCTCAGTGCCATCGGTGCCTACAAGGCACTTGATAAAAGGTTTAATTTCGTTGGTTACCTTTGCGCCTTGGTTCCTATCATCATTCTTCCGTACTATTCGGTTATAGGCGGTTGGGTAATCAAATATTTGGCAACGTTTACCATTGGCGGCGGATCCGATGCGGCAGAGTCCGAATTCTTCGGAAGCTTTATAGGCTCCGTCAGTGAGCCTCTTCTCTGGTTCTCGATATTTATCGGTGTAACGGCGGTGGTCGTTATGTTTGGAGTGGAGAAGGGAATTGAAAAGGTCAGCAAGGTTATGATGCCAATTCTCGTGGTACTCACTGTTGCTATTGCGATATACTCGCTCACGCTTCCCAACGCGTTTGACGGATTGGTTTATTACGTAAAGCCCGATTTTTCAAAGTTCTCGGGCACAACGGTCCTTGCGGCAATGGGACAGCTCTTCTATTCTATGTCTCTCGCTATGGGTATTATGATAACCTACGGCTCGTACATGAAAAAGGATCTGCATATAGAGAGATCCACCCGTCAGATAGAGCTTTTCGATACGGGTATCGCATTCTTTGCAGGACTTATGATAATTCCCGCGATATTCTCCTTCTATGGCGGAGATGCGGAGCTTCTTGACGAGAATCTCACGAAGGGACCCGGACTTATGTTCGTAATGCTCCCGAAGGTGTTTGACGGTATGCCTGCAGGCAATTTCATAGGCGTTATGTTCTTCCTTCTCGTTCTTTTCGCGGCTCTCACGTCCTCAATATCTCTTATGGAGACCGTCGTTTCGATATTTATGGACAAGCTTAAGCTTGAAAGAAAGCCGACCTGCCTTATAGTCCTCGGCATAAGCCTCATCCTCGGCATTCCCTCGTCTCTCGGTAACGGAGTATGGAGCGGAGTCAAGATCATCGGTATGGACTTCCTCACATTCTTCGACTTCATTACGAATAACGTGATAATGCCCGTCGTTGCCTTTATGACCTGCGTTATAGTCGGATATATAATCAAGCCTAAATCGGTGATCGAAGAGGTTGAGCTTAACGGAAGGTTCAAAGCTAAGGGACTCTTCTCGGTGGTTATCAAATACGTTGCCCCCGTGTGCATCGTATCGATCCTCGTCTTCTCCGTATGCGAGGGACTCGGAATTATAAAGGTATAAGGCTTACCGAGATATATCAAACGGTTTAAAACGTCAGTTTCTTCAAAGGATAACACTTGCTTCGGCGGCGGATATCTTATAGGCAGGTGGTTAAAGCTTAATTGGAAGCTCTCAAACCTCATTTCTGCGGGAACGGGTATCTGCGGTGGCTCTGCAATAGCCGCAATTGCACCTACCATCGATGCGGAGGACAGTGACGTTGCATACGCAATGAGTGCTACGTTCCTCTTCGATATGGCAATGATAATTCTTTTCCCGATCTTAGGCCGTGCGATCGGAATGAGTGACGAGGCGTTCGGACTTTGGGCGGGTACCGCCGTAAACGATACGTCGTCCGTCGTTGCTACCGGCTACGCCTTTTCCGAGGCGGCGGGAGACTTTGCAACTATGGTCAAATTAACGAGAACTCTCTCGATAATACCTACCGTGCTCGTTTTCGCACTTATTCAGTTCCGCATAAAAACGAAGGAAAGCTCGGCGAGCGAGGAATCGTCCGACGTGAAGATGAATTTCAAGCTCACGAAGATATTCCCCTGGTTCATACTTTAATATAAAACCTAATAAAATATACCGAAGACCAACCTTAAAAGAGGAAGGTCTGCGTTGCCGAGGGCATACCGCGTTTGCGTTGCTCTCGGCTTTTTTAGAGTCTTAAGCGGAAAGAAACCACTTGAAGCGGTGAAATTAAAAGATTCAGATGCGGGTATTACTCCTTGTGATTTTCGGTGTATCACCGACCGCGTGTGAAAAAAAGACGAAAAAGCGAAAGTGATTTATTGACATTTAAGCTCACTTATGATAAAATAGTTGCAAAGGAAACTGTTGCACGCGCAACTATATGAATGGGGGCAGAAAAATGTCTAAATTTATGAAAATGCTTAACAACGTGAGCCGTTCGCAAGCTATATACAGATACAGCAGAATATCCGCGGAGGATCTCCAATCGGGGCATTACGCATTCGTTCTTGCTATATGCCGAGAGCCGGGACGCTCTCAGGAGGAGCTTGCGCGCGAGCTTTGTATCAATAAAAGCACCGTCACGAGAAATCTTAATTACCTTGAGGAAGCGGGATACGTTTCAAGAGTCTCGCTCCCCAACGACCGCAGACAGTTAGCGGTGTACCCGACCGAGAAAATGCTCGGAATACTCCCCGAGGTGAGAGCTGTATCAAAGGAATGGATGACTCTTCTTTCGGAGGGGATACCCGAGGATGAGCTTGCAGCCTTCAATTCCGTGCTTGAGCGTATGGAGGCTCGCGCAAGAGATATAATCGAGGGGCAAGAGAAAAAAGCATGAGGTGGATATTTAAGTATTTAGGACCGCTTCGAAAAAGGATAGCGGTCGGAACGTCGATAAAGATCATCGGCACCTTAGCGGAGCTTATGATACCGTTTTTGCTCTCCCATATCCTTGAAAACGTCATAGGAGAAAACGAGGTAAGAAGGATATTGATATTTGGCGCACTGATGGCACTTTGCGCCACAGTTGCCTGCCTCGGAAATATTATAGCCAACAGAATAGCGGCAAAAACGACGATGCTCTTTTCATCGCAAATGAGGAGAGACCTTTTCTCAAAAACGTTGAATTTGTCTGCGAAAAGTACGGATAAGTTTACAATTCCGTCACTTGAGGCAAGAATAACCTCAGACACCTATAACGTTCAGAACTTTATAGGTATGATGCAAAGAATGGGTATCCGTGCGCCGATACTCCTTCTCGGCGGTACGGCAATTACGCTTGTTATGGATAGGCGTCTGGCACTCGTTATGATAGCAACGATGCCCGTGATATTCTTCGTCGTTTACGGCATTTCGCGAAAGGGAGTTCCGCTTTATTCGGACGTGCAAAGGTCGGTCGACGGAATGGTCAGAATAGTGCGCGAGGACGCGCAGGGAATAAGAGTCATAAAGGCACTCTCGAAGGTTGATTATGAGAACGACCGCTACGACAGAGCGAACACGGCACTCAGAAAAAGCGAGACTAAAGCGGGCGTTATAATGGGCGTCGTAAACCCGATTATGACGCTCCTTATGAATCTCGGAATAGTCGCGGTCATAGCGGTCAGCGCGCGTCTGGTGTCGTCGGGGCGTTCCTCGGTAACCACGGTCATCGCGTTTATGCAGTATTTCACGCTCATATCGATGGCAATGATGTCACTATCGAGAATGTTCGTTATGTTCACCAAATGTGCCGCCTCTGCAAAGCGTATATCCAAGGTCATGGAGTGCGAGAGCGAGCTTAAGCACGTGGCGGACGACGGTAAGGGAGACGGATCGTTGCACGTTGAATTCGATAACGTAAGCTTTTCCTATCTCGGTAAAAAGCGCGATCTTTCGAGCGTCTCGTTCTCCTTAAAGAAGGGACAGTCACTCGGAATAATAGGTGCAACGGGAAGCGGAAAATCGACCGTCCTGCGCCTTCTTATGAGGTTTTACGATGCGGATTCGGGTACCGTTCGCATAAACGGAAGGGACGTTCGCTCCTACCCAAAGGACGAGCTTACCTCAATGTTCGGCATCGTATTCCAAAATGATTTTCTTTACGCCGCCACGATAGAGGAAAACGTTCGCTTCGGCAGAGATATACCGACGGAGCGTATAATTTCCGCCGCAAAAACCGCTCAGGCTCACGAGTTCATAAGCTCTTTCTCGGAGGGATACTCCTACGAGGTCTGTGCGGGCGGCACGAATCTTTCGGGCGGTCAGAGGCAACGCCTTTTGATATCGAGGGCTATTGCGGGAGATCCCGAGATACTGATACTCGACGACTCCTCGTCCGCTCTTGATTACAAGACTGATGCTAACCTAAGGCGCGCTCTTCTTCGCGATCTTCCCGATACGACAGTTATAACCGTGGCACAGAGAGTGAGCTCCGTCAAGGGCTGCGATCTTATACTCGTTATTGAGAACGGTGCGATCATCGGAGCGGGCAAGCACGATGAGCTCATCGAGACCTGCGCTCAGTATAAGGAGATCGGCGACTCGCAGATGGGAGGTGCCTTCCTTGACTGATAAGAAGAATTTGAAAGAGACTAAAAGATCGAAAAAAGGCATCTTTTTAAGGTTGAGCAAATACGTATTCCGTCAGTGGCCTCTCTTCACGGTTGCCCTGATACTCACGCTCGCGGCAAACGTTCTTGCGCTTCTCGGCCCCAGATATTCGGGCGCGGCGATAGACGCTATAGAGCGCGAGGGCGGTGTGGATTTTTCGGGTGTTTCCGAGAACGTTCTTCTTATGATAGGATGCTACGTGCTCTCCGCAGTGTTCAGCTACGTTCTTTCGGTGGTCATGCTTCATTTAAGCCAAAGCATAACCTACAGAATGAGAAGGCAGGTATTTGAAAAGCTGACCTCACTCCCCGTAAACTACTTCGACACTCACGCAACGGGTGATATTATAAGCCACCTCTCATACGATATAGATACGATAAACGCCACGCTCTCGCACGATCTTATACAGGTAATGACGAGCATTTACACCGTGGTAGGATCGCTCGTGTTTATGTGGTACATATCGAAGCCTATGATACTTATCTTCGTTTTCACAGTTCCGATATCCATACTGTTTACGAGATATCGCTCAAGGGTGGTAAGACCTCTTTTCCGAAGGAGAGCGAAGAAATACGGAGAGCTGAACGGCTTTGCGGAGGAAATGCTTACGGGCTCGCGCACCATAAGAGCCTACGGCAGAGAGGACAAGATATCCTCTCAGTTCAACGCGATAAACGACGAGGCTATGGAAGCCTTCTACAGCGCGGAATATCATAGCGCACTCCTTTTCCCGACTATAAATCTTATCAATAATATATCTCTGACTCTCGTCGCGATAATGGGCGGAATGCTCTATATGTTCTCCGAAAACGGAACCGTGCTTGCCGCATCGGCATTCTATATTACTCTCGGCGGCGTAGCGCAGTTCGTTCAGTATTCAAGAAAGTTTGCGGGCCCGATAAACGAGTTTTCAAACATACTCCACGAATTCCAATCCGCATTTTCCGCCGCAGAGCGAGTTTTCGCGATCCTTGACGAGTCACCCGAGCGCGAGGATGCTCCCGATTCGGTATCTCTGAGTGAGGTAAAAGGAAGCGTTCGTATAGAGGACGTGAGCTTCGGATATACCGCGGATAAGACGGTTCTTAAAAACGTTAACGTAAGTGCCGAGCGCGGTCAGACGGTGGCTATCGTAGGACCCACGGGCGCAGGAAAAACGACCGTTATCAATCTCTTGATGCGCTTTTACGATCAGGACAGCGGACGGATCCTGATAGACGGTATCCCATCGGATAAGATCAGGCGCAAGGATCTGCGCTCCGCATTCACTATGGTTCTTCAGGATATATGGCTTTTCTGCGGAACGATATACGATAACATCGTTTACGGCAGAGAGGACGCCACCGAGGAGGAGGTATACGCGGCGGCAAGATCCGCAAGGATCGCACCGTTTATCGAGGGCTTGCCCGACGGCTACGCCACGGTGCTTTCCGACGACGGCGTTAACGTTTCGAAGGGACAAAAGCAGCTTATCGCGATAGCGCGTGCGTTCCTTTCCGATTCACCGATACTGATTCTCGACGAGGCTACCTCGAACGTTGACTCGCGCACCGAGATGCAGATACAGAGTGCTATGAACGAGCTGATGAGGGAGAGGACGTGCTTTATCATTGCGCACAGACTTTCAACGATCAAGAATGCCGATACCATTCTCGTCGTAAAGGACGGCGCGATCATCGAGCAGGGCAATCACGATCAGCTTATAAGAAAGGGCGGCTTCTACTCCTCGCTCTATAACTCTCAGTTTTCGTAAATATGTAAAAATAAGTTTACATAAAAAGGCAGAAGCACCGTTTTGCGACAGTGCTTCTGCTATTTTAATTTGTTTTTTTGCTTTGACCGACCGCCTAAATAATACTATTTAACGTTGTTAAGAAGTCGGAAACGGTTGGGAGGAAATCCCGTGTTTCTTTTAAAGAATCTGCTGAAATAAAACTCATCGGAAAATCCGAGCATATCGCTTATCCCGGAAATTGAGAGAGACTTGTCAAGAAGAAGCTTTTTTGCCTCCTCGCACCGTCTTTCCTGAACGTAATCGAAAACGCTCCGCCCCTCGTATCGAAGAAAAAGACGGTTCAGCTGCTTTGCACCGAGATGAACGTTCGTTGCTATTTCCTCGGTCGTTATTCCCGAGCGGATATTATCGTTGATAAACTTTTTTGCGTAACCGTATCTCGAATCGAAAACGGGAGCCTCCTTCTTTTCCGAGATCATTTGCTGCTGATTGGGAGCGGCTATCTTAACGAGCTCGCAGATAAGATCGAAAACGTCGTTTTTGATCTTGTGCGAGGTGAAAAGATCGCGCTCGGATACGTGGTCGGCTATGTTGTGAATGGCAGAGCTTATCCTTTCGTTAGTCCTTCTGCACGGCGAGGTGAGCGATAAAAGCGAACGGCTCACGTGCTCGGTAAGCTTGTTCTCCTCGGCGTCGTCAAGCTCAAAGCATATCGAAAGTCTCACGAAATCTGACGAGCATTCTCTCAGGTTGTGCTTTACTCCCGGCGGAATAAGAACGAAATCACCCTCGCTCGCCAAGATAGGAGACTTTTCGGTAACGACCTCGCAGGTCGCGCTTCCGTCGATAACGAAATATACCTCGTAAAACGAGTGTCTGTGGCTTTTGAAATAGAAGGTGTTTTTCGCATCCTTGTACGAGTTGAGCTGTATCGTATGCACTCTGAGACCAACGGGCTCGCTCATACGGGGCACTGTTATTTTGTTTAAGATCTTGAGCTTATCTATAACGCTCGATTTATCTGTTTTTTGCATAGTATATTCGTTCCGATCGTCATTCTTATATATCCGATTATAGCATATATGAGAGCGTGAGTCAACAAAAAATGTCCAAAAAAGATAAAAATAAGTCGCGAATTAACATTGTAAAGGGCAATAAAATATTATAAAATACTCTTAAGAGCGCGGGAAACCGCATAGTTTAATAAAAACAGGAGATGAAAATATGGATTTTAAGGTCAAGGGTGGAGTATATCCCACTATGATAACGCCGTATAAAAACGGAGAGATCGACTACGAGACCTGCGAGAAGCTCGTGGAGTGGTATTGGAATATGGGCTGTGACGGAATTTTTGCCGTTTGTCAGTCGAGCGAAATATTTTATCTGAGTCTTGAGGAGCGCGTTCTTTTGACCAGAACCGTCATTAAAAAGAGTCGCGAATTGGCTCAAAAGGATAAAAGCCGTGAGCCTATGATGATAGTTGCATCGGGACACGTTTCCGACGATTTTGAGGAGCAGGTAAAGGAGCTTTCTGCCATCGCGCAGGAAAAGCCCGATGCCATCATCCTTATAAACAACAGATTGGATATCGCGAACACAAGCGAGGAAAAGTGGATAGAGGACGCGGAAAAGCTTATAGCAAGACTTCCTGAGGATATGCCCCTCGGAGTTTACGAGTGCCCGAAGCCTTACAAGAGACTTTTGAGCGAAAAGGTCGTTAAGTGGTGCATATCGACCGGCAGATTCTTCTTCATCAAGGATACCTGCTGCGATAAAAAGACCATAGCAGACAGACTTAAATGGAGCGAGGGAACTCAGCTCAAGCTCTTCAACGCCAACGGACAAACGCTCCTTGACACTCTCCGTGCGGGAGCCTACGGATATTGCGGAGTTATGGCTAATTTCCATCCCGAGCTTTACGTTCGCCTTATGCACGCGGATTACTATTCCGAGGAAGCAACGCTTTTGCAGGACTATCTCGGACTCACCTCTCGTCTTGAGGCACTCACGTATCCCTGCTGTGCAAAATACTATCTTAACGAGTTCGTGGGTATCCCCATGGAAACCTATGCGCGTTCGAACGACGAGCGTAATTTCACCGATTATCAGAAGCACTGTATAAATCAGATGGCAGAAATGTACGGGCTTCTTTTCAAAAAGAATTAAGGTGCCGAAAACGGCTTATTCCAAACATAAAAGGAGAAAAAAGATATGAGCAGACTTATAGGCAGTTATCCCAAGGTAGGTATCCGTCCCGTAATTGACGGAAGAAGAGGTCCCTTGAAGGTAAGAGAGGGACTTGAGGATCAGGCAATGTCGATGGCAAAGGCGGCGGCAGAGCTTATCTCGACGAGTCTTAAGTACTCCGACGGTACTCCCGTGGAGGTAGTTATAGCAGATACGACCATAGGCAGAGTTGCAGAGGCGGCGGCTTGTGAGGAAAAATTCAAGCGCGAGGGCGTTGCAATAACGCTTACCGTAACTCCCTGCTGGTGCTACGGCTCCGAAACTATGGATATGGATCCCGATACCATAAAGGCGGTTTGGGGACTTAACGCAACCGAGCGTCCCGGCGCGGTATATCTTGCATCCGTGCTTGCAACTCACGCTCAGAAGGGACTCCCCGCATTCGGCATTTACGGTCACGACGTAGTGGATGCGGACGACACCACGATCGGTGATGACGTTAAGGAAAAGATATTGCGCTTTGCCCGTGCCGCAGTTGCAGTGGCATCGATGAGAGGTAAGTCCTATCTCCAGATAGGCTCTATCTGTATGGGTATCGGCGGCTCGATAATCGATTCCGATTTCCTCGAGTCCTATCTCGGTCTTCGCGTTGAATCCGTAGACGAGGTAGAGATCATTCGCAGAATGAGCGAGGGAATATACGACGAGGCAGAGTATCAGAGAGCTCTTAAGTGGGCAAAGGAAAAATGTATTATAGGCTTCGACAAGAACCCCGAGTTCGTTCGCAAGAGCGATAAGGAGAAGGAGGAGCAATTCGAATTCGTCGTAAAGACCGCGGTCATCATCAAGGATCTTATGAGCGGAAACAAGAACTTGCCCGAGGGCTGTGAGGAGGAGATGGCAGGACATAACGCCATTGCCGCAGGCTTCCAGGGACAGAGACAGTGGACGGACTTCTATCCCAACGCAGACTGGGCTGAGGCTATTCTCAACACCTCGTTTGACTGGGAGGGGGCTCGCGAGCCTTATATTCTCGCAACCGAAAACGACGTTCTTAACGGTGTAAGCATGCTCTTTATGAAGCTTCTCACCAACCGTGCACAGATGTTCGCAGACGTAAGAACCTATTGGTCGGCAAATGCGGTAAAGCGCGTTACGGGCTACGACCTTGAGGGCGTTGCAAAGAGCTCTGACGGATTCATACATCTTATAAATTCCGGTGCCTGCTGCCTTGATGCAAACGGTGAGGCAAAGGACGAAAACGGCGTGTCCGTTATGAAGCCCTGGTACGAGGTTACCGAGGCGGATATGGACGCTATTATGAAAAACACCACCTGGAATGCGGCTGACAACGGATATTTCAGAGGCGGCGGATTCTCCTCTCGCTTTGAAACCAAGACTGAGATGCCCGCTACCATGATAAGACTTAACCTTGTAAGAGGCATCGGCCCCGTGGTACAGATCGCAGAGGGCTGGACGGTAGCGTTGCCCTCCGACGTTTCGGATACTCTTTGGAAGAGAACCGACTATACCTGGCCCTGCACTTGGTTTGCACCGAGATGCGACGGCAAGGAGGGAAGCACCTTCAAGAGTGCTTACGACGTTATGAATAATTGGGGTGCTAACCACGGTGCGATATCCTACGGACACATCGGTGCAGACGTTATCACGCTCTCTTCAATGCTGAGAATTCCCGTATGTATGCATAACGTTCCCACGGAAAAGATATTCCGCCCTGCCGTATGGAACTCCTTCGGTATGGATAAGGAGGCTCAGGATTATCGCGCCTGCGCCAACTTCGGACCTATGTACAAAAAGAACTGAGGTGCTGAAAAATGAAGGGATACAATAAATGGAGCTACGCTCCTTACCGTCCTCCGCTCAGATATATCGGGGATATATATATTTCGAGAGTAGTGCCGAGCGAGAGCTCCGTATATTTTGAGTGGCTCGGTGATAAGGGATGCGAGTATACCGTATTTTACCGTGAGCGCGGAAGCGAGGAATTTATTCGCTCGGGCGTGACGGGTGAGACGTCTTACCTTATCGAAGGACTCACAAAGGATACGGACTACGAGTTTTACGTATCGCGAGGTGATGAAAAGAGCCGCGTTCGTTTAGCCCGCGCAGGTGCGGCGGTCGGAACGGTGGTAAATTATCTTCACCCCGAGGATCACGTATATTCGTTCTCGGGCAGATATCTTGCCTCACCCTCCATCGTCCGCCATCCCGACGGATACCTTTTGGCATCTATGGATCTTTACGCGAGCAAGGCTCCGCAGAATCTCGTTCTCATCTTCCGCTCCGATGACGACGGTGAAAGCTGGCACTACGTGAGCGAGCTTACGCCGTGCTTCTGGGCAGATCTTTTCATACATAAGGGCGAGCTTTACGTATTTGCCTGCTCCACCGAATACGGAGATCTTCTCATAGGTAAATCCACCGACGGCGGTAAGACCTTCGGCACTCCCGTGACCGTTCTTCGCGGCTCCAACGGTAAAAACGGCAACTGCGGCGTTCATAAAAATCCTCAGAACTTTATGTACCACAACGGCAGAATATACCGTTCTCTTGAATGGGGCGCGTGGGCGAATAAGGTATACGGTCACGCGGCAATGGTAGCCTCCTGCCCCGAGGATGCAGACCTTCTCGATCCTGAAAGCTGGAGCTTCACGGAGCCCGTGCCGTTCCCCTATGAGCATCCCGATTTCGTTGGAATGCCCACCGATACTATGACGATAGAGGGAACCCTCGTAATAGATCCCGAGGGTAAGCTTCTCAATATAATGCGCTTCGGAAAATATCATAAAACCATCGTTTACGAGGTGAACACCGAGGATCCCGAGGCACCTCTTAAGTACGTGCGCCAGATGGATTTCCCCGCGAACTACTCAAAGTTTACGATCAAGTACGACAGCGTGTCGGATTATTACTACACGATATGCACGAGAGTTTGCAGCGAGGAGAAGAGAAACGCGAGAAATCTTCTCTCGTTTATGCGCTCGCGCGACCTCGTCAGCTGGGAGCTCGTGTGCGATATCTTCGATCGCAGAGATGCGGACGAAAAGCTCGTCGGATTCCAGTACGTTATGTTTGAGATGGAGGGAGACGATATGATCTTCCTTTGCCGTACCGCCATCAACGGTGCGAACAGCTTCCACGACTCGAATTATATGACCTTCCACAGAATCAAGAATTTCCGTACCGCGCCCGAAATAAAATAATCACCTGAAAAAACCGACAGAAGGGAAGAAGAGAATGAACGTAGCATATATTGTGGCACTTTTCGTGCTTTTGATCGCGTACGCCGTTACGTTTTACCTTATGAAGCATTTTCACAACCGAAGGATCACAGAGCTTGCGTTCATTCTCGCGGTCTTCGTCCCGTACGTTTGTCTCAGTATCACCGTCCTTCGCGACGTTGGATTTAACGATTGGAATTACCGCAACACGCTACCCGTGGCAAACGTCAGCCCATTTATGTTTGCGACTCTGCCCATCGTCCTCGTGTTACCGAAAAGCATCAAAAAGCACGTTCTTTTGCTTGTTTCGTTACTTTCTGTGGGCATGGTATTTTCGAGCGTTTTGGGATGCGTGGACCGTGCCGCGATAAATTATAAATTCCACCTTCATTTTATGCTCGATTACGTTTCTCATTTTGCCCTGTCTCTTTACGGCGTTTATATCGTAAGAACGAGACAAGCTGTACCGAGCGTAAAGGCATCCCTCAAAAGCGGATCGATCATCGCATCGGTTGCCCTCGTTATGATGGGACTTAACGTGATCCTTGATACGTCATTCTTCGGACTTTCCTTGAACGGAAAGCATAATATCTATAATAACGTTCTCTTTAAAAGCTCGTATTTGTCAGCATTTGTTTACCTTTTAGGCTTATCCTTCGTTCTTTTGCTCGGTTATTGGTATATGAAGCTTGTGTTTAACAAGTGCTCCGCGATTGCACAGAGGGACGGTAAAG
>JBGVKA010000238.1:0-2846 GCA_045129715.1 Eubacteriales bacterium
GCGTAACGCTCTCGACGTTGGTGACGAGGTTACCACCATCGGCGGTATCATCGGTAAGGTCGTTTCCATCAAGGGAGAGACCTTCGTTCTCGAGACCACGAGAGATAAGACCAAGATCCGCTTCCTTAAGGGCGCTATCAGAAGCGTTGACGTTAAGGCTGCTGATATTGCTGCTGCAATCATTGCGGAGAAGAACGAGACCGAGGCTGTTGAGGCTGAGACCGTTGAAGCTCCCGCAGACGAAAACAACTGATTTTCGTGAATAAAATAAAAGACCTTCGAATATGTTTTACTAAAAACGTGTCGGAGGTCTTTTATTTATGAAAAAAACACATAGCGTAAGGAGCAGCTCGGCACTCAAGCCGATCCTTCTCGGTGTTTTGGTTATCTGGAGCTTCTTTTTTGCGCTCTCGCTCGTATGCACCGTGATCCTGTATTCGGGAAGCGATCCCACGCCTAAGGCTCCTCTGTTCTCGCTCATCTCGTTTATGACGGCAGGGGCTCTCGGCTCGCTTATAAACAAAAAGGTTTTCGGGGTGAGTATGGCAAGGGCACCTCTCTTCTCTGCTCTTCTTTCGGCAGGACTTTTCGTTTTTCTTTCCGCTATCTCAATGGGAAGGATATCGGTGGGCACGCTTATCAGTGCGGTATGCTTTATGCTTATATGCACTCTCGCCTCACTCAAAGGAAGAAAAAAGCAAAGACGGCATAAACCGTCTCATCACTGAAATACGGTACCTCCTTTTTTAGAGATACCAAGCAAAAAACGACAGGAGCACTGCTTGTGACAAGGCTTCTGTCGTTTCTGTTTGTAATTTTAATGAAAGCTATATTCTCTAAAAGCTCTGCGCACGTTTGCTTTTAATTGTGAGATTTACGCTCCGTTGCGTATCGTTAAAGGGTTTACGTCCGATTATTTCTTATTGATCCTATCAACGTAGAACGGGAGAGCTTCTTCAAAGTTTACACCGTAAAAGCGGCGATTCTCGTCTGCCACGGTCTTTTTCATACACTCAAGGGTGAAATCCACCGCGAGGGAGAGAGCTCCTTCGAAGCTCATTCCGCGCATAAGAGCACCGAGGGTGGCAGAGGCGAAGATATCACCCGTACCGTGATAGCTTACGGGAAGATATTCGTTGAAATAGGAATAGTAGCTATCCTTCACGCTATCGTAAAGGTAAACGCCGATCCTTCCGTTTTCAAGCTGAACACCGGTGAGGGCGGCTCGCTTTGCACCGAGGTCGGTGAGCTTTTTAAGTACGTATCTTACGTAGTCCTCATCGTAATCGGGATTATACTCAAAGCCGAGCATAAACGAAGCCTCGGTAAGATTGGGAATTATAAGGTCTGCCTTCTTGCAAAGATCTGCCATTTTGCCCGCAAAATCCTCGGTAAAGCCCTTGTAAAGAACTCCGTTATCAGCCATTACGGGATCGACTACGATGAGGGTGCCGTCCTTTTTGAAGTCGGTGAAGAGTTTATCCACGATCGCAAGCTGACGCTCGGAGCCGAGGTACCCCGTATAGATAGCATCAAAATCTATGCCGAGCTCGGTGAAGGTATCCGAGATGGGCTCCATCTCGTCGGTGAGATCCTTGAAGGTAAATTTCGGGAACGCAGTGTGCGTTGAGAGAACCGCGGTGGGCATTACTCCGCACTCAACTCCTGCGGCACTGATTATGGGAAGCGCAACCGTGAGCGAGCACTTTCCTACGCAGGACACGTCCTGAATGGTCATTATTCTTTTCATTTTTATACCTCTTTCCGATTTTCAATCTATTTCATAAGTCTCCGCCCCGAGCGAATTAAGTCTTATGGCAAGACTCTCATAGCCTCTTTTTACCGTATCGTAGCTTCCTATCTCGCTCTCGCCTCTTGCCGAAAGGGCGCACATAAGTGCCGCCGCACCGCCTCGCAGATCGGGGGCATCGCACACGCCTGCGTGGAGCTCCGAGGGGAGAACTATCGCGCGAGTGCCGGTCCTTGAATGGCGGACTCCGAAGGATGAGAGAACGTCAAGATAAGAGAGCCTCTGTTGCCATACGCCCTCCTCTATGATCCCGCCGAGGTATTTAGCCATAAGCGGTGCCATCTGCGGTTGAAGGTCGGTGGGATATCCGGGATGGGGCGCGGTCCTTATCAATATCGGGCGAGTGGGCGTGCCGTACGCGGTAATACCGCTTTTATCCTTCGAAATACCCACTCCCGACTCGGAAAGAGCCTCAAGAAAGCTATCGAGCTCAAGCTCGGAGTCGGTTTTTATCCTGATTCTGCCGTCTGTCAGCGGTGCTAAGAGAAGGTAGGTTCCCGCCTCTATCATATCGGGAATTATATTGACGTCGGCACCCGAAAGTGCCGAAGGACATACGGATATCTTATCTCTCGAAAACTCTATTTTTGCGCCTGCCGCCGAGAGATAATCGGCAAGTGCTCTGACGTGGGGCTCCTCTGCCGCGCCCTCTATCTCTACCTCGCCGTCTGCAGAGGCGGACATTATAAGCGCGTTCATCGTTGCACCGACGGATCTTTTATCAAATCTTATCCTGCCGCCGCGGAGCCGATCGGCATAGAGCGTTCCATCCTTGAGGGTGGCTCCGAGCGAGATAGCCGCACTGACGTGCATATCTATCGGTCGGTTGCAGAAATTACAGCCTCCCACGTTCGATAGCTCAAACCTGCCGAACCTCGCAAGGCACGAGCCTATCAAGTAAGACGAGGCTCTTATTTTTGAGGTGAGTGCCGAGGGCGGCTTTTTATAGGTCATATTTTCGGTATTAATTATAAGCGTATCCGACCGTCTTTCGACGGTGGCTCCGAGATACTCGATTATTTTTACCGCTACGCCG
>JBGVKA010000239.1:0-3867 GCA_045129715.1 Eubacteriales bacterium
CTTTATACCAAAAGGTCATTTTTTACATTTCAACGCATTATACCGAGGATATCACGCTTTCGGAGATAGCCAAAAGGTTTGGATATAATGAAAAATATCTTTCTCACACTCTCCACGTGCTTACCGGAACTCATTTCAGAAAGCTTCTTACTCTCTACCGCATAAACAAGGCTAAGGAAATGCTCTCTTCGAAGGGAAGCGTTAATATTTCCGCCATTGCGCTTTCGTGCGGATTTTCCGCGCTGAATACCTTCCATCGCGCCTTCAAGGAGTCGGTCGGAGTAACTCCCACGGAGTACAAACGAGGTGCTTCTGCATTCCATTCTCACTGATTTGTCCGAGAAAATAGGATATTTTGCACAATTTATAAAATACCGCGCGCACTTTATTGACAATCTAAAAAATATATGTTATACTAAAGATTGTTGAAATCAGTGACTAATAACAGAGGAGGGAACTCTCCGTGGCGGTTAAGAAAACGGATTATAACGAGCAAAGCATAAAATCGCTCAAGGGTGCTGAACGAGTCAGAAAGAGACCTGCGGTCATTTTCGGATCGGACGACATCGTCGGATGTCAGCATTCGTTTATTGAAATTTTGGCTAACTCTGTCGACGAGGCTCGAGAAGGCTACGGTACGAAGATCATCGTTAAAAAGAATCTCGATCTTTCAATTCAGGTCGAGGACTTCGGCCGTGGCGTTCCGCTTGGATACAACGAAAAGGAACAGAGATGGAACTGGGAGCTCGTATTCTGCGAGCTTTACGCAGGCGGTAAATACGATAACGATAGCGGAGACTCGGCGTACGAGTTTTCGTTGGGCTTGAACGGACTCGGTGCTACGGCAACTCAGTATTCAAGTGAGTTTATGACCGTAAAGTCGTATAACGGAAAGACCGTTTCCGAGATAGACTTCAAAAAGGGCGAGCCTAACGGCGAGCTCAAGGTTGCCGATATCGAGCAGGGGGACAAAAAGCGCGGAACGGTCATTTGCTGGCGTCCCGACCTTGAGGTTTTCAAGGAAATAGATATTCCCGAGAAATTCTTCAACGATACGCTCAGAAGACAGGCTTTCGTAAACCCCGGAATAAGATTCATACTTGAGATAGAGCGCACCAAGGGACGCTACGAAAAGAGCGAGTTCTATTACGAAAACGGTATTGCGGACTATATGGAGGAGATCGTCAACGGTATATCCATGACCTCTCCGGTCTCGTGGCATCTTGAGACTAAGGGAAGAGACCGTGAGGATATGAAGGACTATAAGCTTAAGGCTGATATTACCTTCTGCTTTACCAAAACGGGAATGGCTGAATACTACCATAACTCGTCCTTCCTTGAATACGGCGGTGCTCCCGATAAGGCGGTGAAAAACGCCTTTGCGTATGCGATCGACAAGTATATTAAAGTAAAAAACAAGTATAATAAAAACGAATCCAAGATATCCTTTGCCGATATTCAGGACAATCTCTCTATAATCGTTAACTCTGCTTCAACGCAGACCTCGTATGAGAACCAGACGAAAAAGGCGATCACGAACTCGTTTATTCAGAAGGCACTCACCGAATTTATCAAGACCAATCTTGAGATATATCTTACCGAGCATCCGAACGAATCCGCGATGATCGTAAATCAGGTGCTTGCGAACAAGCGTTCGAACGATAGCCTTGAGATAACGAAGAGAGACATACAGAAAAAGCTCGCCGGAACTATGGACGTTTCGGGAAGAGTGGAGAAGTTCGTGCCCTGTCATCTTAAGGATCCTAACATCTGTGAGATATATATAGTTGAGGGAGATTCCGCTATGTCGAGCTGTAAGCTTGCGAGAAACGCGGAATTTCAGGCGATAATTCCCGTAAGAGGTAAGACTCTTAACTGTATGAAGAGCACCTATGAGAAAATATTTGCAAGTGAGATCATCGTTGATCTTCTCAGAGTTATCGGATGTGGTGTTGAGGTCAAGACCAATAAGCTCGGCGACGTAGGTATATTCAATTACAACGCACTTAAGTGGAATAAGATCATAATCTGTACCGATGCAGACGAGGACGGATTCCAGATAAGAACCCTTCTTCTCACTATGTTCTACCGTCTGTTACCGACTCTTATCGAGAAGGGAAAGATATACATAGCAGAGTCTCCGCTCTTTGAGATAACCTCGGGCGGTGAGACCTACTTTGCATACAACGAGCGCGAGAAGGTCGATATACTTTCCAAGCTCGGCGGAAAGAAATATACGATACAGAGATCTAAGGGACTTGGTGAAAACGAGCCCGAAATGATGTCAAGAACTAAGATGTGTCCGCAGACCAGACGCTTGATCGCGGTAACTCCCGCTGATGCGAGCGAAACTGCGAGAATGTTCGACGTGCTTCTTGGCGACGCTCTACAGGATAGAAAGAAGTTCATAACCGAAAACGGACATCTCTATCTTAAGGATGCGGATATATAACTAAATGAATAAATTCAACGTATGAAAGGCGATAAAAATGGCAAACTTAAAGAAATCTAACAAATTTGACGGCGTTAAGGGACCTCTCCTTACTATCGTTATGGACGGTGTCGGAATTGCTCCCGATAACGGAGCTAACGCTATTGCAAAGGCTCATACTCCCACCCTTGATTATCTTATGGCTAACTATCCTATGCTCAAGATCAAGGCTCACGGAACGGCAGTCGGTCTTCCTTCCGATGACGATATGGGTAATTCCGAGGTAGGACATAACGCACTTGGCTCAGGTCAGGTGTTCGCTCAGGGCGCGAAGCTCGTTTCTCAGTCTATCGAGAGCGGCAAGCTCTTCGAGTCTGATGCCTGGAAGCTTCTCATTGAGGGTGTTAAGAGCAACTCTTCCACGCTTCACTTCATGGGACTCTTCTCGGACGGTAACGTTCACTCTCATATAGATCACCTCAAGGCACTCATCAACCGTGCTGCCGAAGAGGGTGTTTCCAAGATAAGAATTCATACTCTTCTTGACGGTAGAGACGTTGGAGAGACCAGTGCTCTTGACTACGTTCTTCCCTTTGAGGAGTATCTTGCACAGCTTCGCGCAAACGGTGTTGACGCTATGATCGCATCCGGTGGCGGACGTATGCAGGTAACCATGGATAGATACGAAGCAAACTGGGGTATGGTAGAGCTCGGTTGGAAGACTCACGTTCTCGGTGAGGGCAGAGCGTTTGCTTCCGCAGAAGACGCTATCAATACCTACAGAGCAGAGCTCAAGGTGATCGACCAGGATCTTCCTCCCTTCGTTATCGCAAAGGACGGAAATCCCGTAGGCACCATCAACGACGGAGACAGCGTTATCTTCTACAACTTCAGAGGTGACCGTTCCATCGAGATCTCCAAGGCGTTTGAGAGTGGTGCAGACTTCGATAAGTTTGACAGAAAGAGAGTTCCCGCAGTTCTTTACGCAGGTATGCTTGAGTACGACGGAGATCTTCACATTCCTTCAAGATATCTCGTAAATCCCCCCGAGATCACCAATACTATGACCGAGTACCTCGTTGGCGCAGGCGTAAACGAGCTCGCTATCTCCGAGACTCAGAAGTACGGTCACGTGACTTATTTCTGGAACGGAAACAAGTCCGGTAAATTCTCCGAGGAGCTTGAGACCTATATCGAGATCCCCTCTGACGTAGTACCCTTCGAGCAGCGTCCTTGGATGAAGTGCGCTGAGATCACCGATAAGCTTATCGAGTGCCTTAAGTCCGGTGAGTACAAGTACCTCAGAGTTAACTTCCCCAACGGAGATATGGTAGGACATACCGGCTCCTTCCTTGCAACCGAGTGCTCGATGGAGGCTCTTGACCTTCAGCTTGCAAGACTTCTCAAGGTAGTAGACGAGCTTGAGGGCGCGGCGA
>JBGVKA010000240.1:0-2044 GCA_045129715.1 Eubacteriales bacterium
CGTAGAGATATCCTACATCGAGCCCTCCGCTTCGAGCACATGTGAGCTTCTCAGCGAAATGCTTGAGGTTGCTCTTACGTCGAACAACATATCGAGAGAGGAAGCTAACATACTTCTTTCGGGTATCATCCTCGATACCAAGCAGTTTACGAGAAATACTGGAACCCGTACGTTCGGAGCCGCACAGTATCTGCAGGGCGCGGGAGCAAATCCCACGGACGTCTACGATAAGTTCAAGACCTCTCCGGAGGATCTTGCAAAGGAATCAAGATTCCATACCGCTATCACCGTTTACAAAAACGATATTGCAATATCCGCGTGTGACGGTGAAACGGATGAATCCTATCGCGTAGTCGCTTCAAAGGCGGCGGATAAGATGCTCACGCTTAAGAACGTAAGTGCGGCGTTTACGATGGTTAAGATAGGTGAGCAAATTCATATTTCTGGACGCTCTAACGGAAAGGTAAACGTTCAGGCTATACTTGAAAAGCTTCACGGCGGCGGACATTTCGACGTTGCGGGTGCTCAGGTAAAATCGGATTCGATCAGCGCGGTTCTCGATACGCTTAAGGAAAGCATCGACGACTATCTCGATACAATGAACAGTAATAATTAATTTAGGAGTGAATAATACAATGAAGGTAATTTTACTTTGTGACGTAAAAGGTCAGGGAAAAAAGGATCAGATAATCAACGTTTCCGACGGATATGCAAGAAACTTCCTTTTCCCTCAGAAAAAGGCAATACCTGCCGATAATAAGGCTCAGAACGAGCTCAGAGGCAAGGAAGAGGCTAAGCAGTTCAAAATAGCAGAGGACAAGAAGGCAGCTCTTGCTTTGGCAGAAAAGATAAACTCCCAGGAGGTTAAGATCCAGATGGGCCACGGCCACGACGGTAGACTTTACGGCTCCGTTACCGCTAAGGATATTGCAGATCAGCTTTCCGCGCTTATCGACACCCCCGTTGATAAGAGAAAGATAAACCTCAAGGATAGCATAAAGGCATACGGAAAATACGACGTAGAGCTCAAGGTACACCCCGAGGTAGTTGCTAAATTCACCGTTCTCGTACACGAATAAAACTCTGTTGAGGGATAATTATGGAAAACAACAATTCGATTATTAAGCAAATGCCTGTGGCTATTGAGGCGGAACAAGCATTTCTCGGCTCAATAATCAGAAAGCCCGATGCCTTCGACTCGGTCGGAGGTATGCTCACCGCCGAGGATTTTTACCTCGAGGAGCATAAAAACATCTATATTTCGCTCACCAAAATGTATACGGAAAGCCGTACTATCGACCCCGTAACGCTTGCTAACGCATTGGTCGAGGCAGGAATAAAGGATCAGACGGGCGGAATACAATATATAGCACTCCTTGCGGACTCGGTGCCCTCCGCATCGAACGTAAAGGATTACGCAAGAATAGTTAAGGATAAGTCTACGCTCAGAAGACTTATCAACGTTTGTGACGAAATAAACACACAGGCGTATGAGGAGGCTTCTTCCGTAAGAAACATCATCGACAACGCCGAGCAAAAGATCTTCGATATCTCGAACAACAACGATACGAAGGAATTGAGACACATCAGCGATATTCTTCACAACGTATATCAAGAGCTCGAAATGAGCGCAGAGCAGAGAAATGCGAGCAAGGGAACTAAAACCGGCTTCTCAGGTCTTGACGAAAAGCTCATAGAGCTCGGTAAGGGTGACTTCGTTATCGTAGGCGCCCGTCCCGGTATGGGAAAGACCTCATTCGTACTTAATATCGGTACGAACGTTGCAAAGAAGACCAAAAAGGCGGTTGCCATCTTCTCGCTCGAGATGTCGTGCGAGCAGCTTGTAACGAGAGTTATATCGAGTGAGGCTATGGTAGACTCCCAAAGCCTGCGCTCAGGCGTTCTTTCCACTGAGGACTGGGAAAATATCGCAGGAGTTATCTCCGAGCTTTCGGGATGTGAGATCTACGTTGACGATACGTCGCAGATCGGAGTTACCGAAATGCGCTCCAAGCTTCGCCGTGTCCCCAATCTCGGTCTCGTT
>JBGVKA010000241.1:0-3967 GCA_045129715.1 Eubacteriales bacterium
CTCGCCTGCGGGAAGGTCTACCTTAACTACGTAGTACTCAACGTCACCGATAGTCTCGGTGGTATACTCTACGGTATTGCCGTTAACGGTGAAGCCGTTTACGTTTGCAGAAGGAATATAGATATTGTATACGAAGTTAGAGTAAAGGGTTACGCTGGTCTTGATCTTGTAACCTACCATTACCTTGGGCATAAGCTTATAGGTCGTTGTAGTACCGTTTGCTGATGACTTAACAAATACGCACTCAATTCCGTCGGTGGTATTCCATACGGAGCTATCAACCATTGCGCCGTCGGTGAGCTCAACAACAAAGTTGTTTCCGTTGCTGCTCTTACCGAATGTAAGACTGTCAGGACTTCCCTTGCCGCTCTCGCGCTCAGCATCAAGAATAGCGAGCGTTACGTTGCTGTTAGCTATAAGCTTGCCGCCATTTACGATAACGCTTATATCTACCTTATTCTGATTGCCGTCATCCTTCAAGGAGAAGAGCCCTGTGATATTTCCGTTCGAGGCATCAAACGTACAATTATTGAATATAAACGTATTCACAGCTCCGTACGTACCGTCCTTGTAAACCTCCATAATAAGGTTTCCACTGTGAGCATCGGTGGCGGAAAAGATTACATTATCAAAGGTCATATTGAACTTAGCCTCTACATCGACCTTGTTGTTACTGTTAAAGCTGATAGGAGGCATTGCCGAGTGAGCCGCGCATATCGTTCCGTTCTTAACGGTGATGTTAGCGGTGAATGCCACACCGTCTCTTGAAGAAACGTTGAAGAGGTGCTTGCCCGCTCTTGTAAGGGTGTGACCGTCAAGGTCTATCGTAAGATATTTGATCTTATGGAGCGTAGCAACCGCATTGTCGGGGGTATGATCTGAGCGAACGAGAAGAACAGCGTTTGCCTCCTTGCTCGTATTGCGTCCTGCGATATTGTTGCAGAAATCGTACCACGATGTGAATGCGGTAGCGAATGCGCCGTTCTCGAAGAGCGCGAAGGGATATACGCTCGCATCGGCATACGCAAACGGAATTTCACCGTATGCTGTGGTAACGTTCTCGCCAAGCTGATATACCGAAGCACCGTTTGACGTCTCTACAAGAGCGAAGCTCAACGAGCCCACAGTATCATAGATATCCGTAGGAGCCATTGTTCCCTCGGTGAGAGTGAATTTGGTGTAATTTCCTTTGGAATCCTTTTCAAAAACAAAGCTGTCTGCTCCGTTTGATCCATAAGAAAGTCTTGCGGAAACAAGAGCGTAGGAAACGTCAGAATCATATCTGACTTCGCCGCCCTTGAATACGATCTTGGTAGCGTGAGTTTTATTATTATCACTGTTAACCTTTACAAGCGTAAATGCCTTGGTGTTGCCATAATCGGTAAGATCGATAACACAGTTATTGAAGATTATATTCGCCTCGTTGTAAACGCTTGCCGACGTATTATCTTCGGCAATCATCATTCTCTCGTAGGGAGAGGTGCCCGCCTTGTATCCGAGGGTTACTCCCTCGAAGGTGAGATTAAGCTTCTGAGCGGGAGATGCGGTAGCCTGATTCTGTATATTGAGGAGTCCGGGAGCGGCAATCAAAACGGTTCCGTTCTTAACCGTTATATTTATTGAAGAGGATCCGTTCTTCTGGTTTATCTGCATAAGCTCGCGATACGAGGTTATAGTATATCCGCCAAGATCTATAACGAGGCTTCCTACGAGCTGGTTATAAGTATTCGAGGTAGTGCTGTTACAGATAGCAGCCGTATGCTCGTAGTCTCTTCTGAGAACCACGTTCACTACGCTACCCGAAGAATTTGCGTTTGAGATAGCCGTTGCTATAACGCCTGCGGTCTTGCTCGTATTCCAAGCGTTACCGGCACCGATGCACTCACCGTCCTTGAAAATAAGGAAGGGGTAGAGCTCCTTATCCATATACTTTTCGGGAATTACACCGTAGCCCTCGATATAGTTCTTAACGAGAGTGTAGGTGGTAGTGGAATTTGCGGTGTTCTCGGATGCCTTAACGAATGCAACTCCGGTGCTGTTATAAACATTCGTGGGAGCGCTCTCCGTGGATGCCATAGTGATCTTGGTATAAGCACCGTTCTTATCCTCAACGAAGATAAGCGTATCCGCTTCGCCGTTTGCATAACCGCTCTTTCTCGTCATAAGCTTAGACGAGAAATTAACGTTTGACACAATTTCTCCGCCCTTGAATACTACGTGCATTACGTGAGAGGAATTGGAATCGTTTGATGCGGTTATAAAGTTAAAGGCGGTGCTCTGCGCTGTGAGATCTATCTTGCAGTTTTCAAATATAATATCGGCAACGCAAAGTCCGGTAGTATTATCAGTACCCTCAATAAGACTCCAAGTCGTTACGTTGTGGTCGATAGTCACGTCGGTGAAGGTGAGTCTTAAATCCTGTCTTACGGTTGCGGACTGATTGAGCAATGAAGCAAGTCGTCTTGCGGCAACTACGATCTTACCGTTCATAAAGTTCACGTTGACCGTGTTTTTCGCCAACTTGTGGTTGAACTGCATAAGCTCTCTGCTTGTGGTAAGAGTGTGTCCACCAAGGTCAATGTTGAGAGTACCGACGAGCTGGTTATACGTGTTTACCGTCGAGGTCGTGGTGTTTGTAAAATCTCTTCTGAGATAAACGGTTACAACGTCATCCTTGTCAGTAGCGGCTGCGATAGCGCTGGGGATAAGACCTGCGGTGTTTGCCGTATTCCAATTATTGCCCGCGGTAACGAATTCTCCGTTTTTGAACACTACGAAGGGATAAGTCTCGGCATCCTTATAGGACTCGGGAATAATACCGTACTCGGTCAATATTCCACCGTAAAGATTCCAGTTCTCGCCGTCGTATACATAGTAGAGCTTCTTTGCATTATCATAATACTTAACTCCGGATGCTTCGGGAGTAAACGTAGGACTTCCCTCTCCGAAATGCCATGCAGGCTCAAGCTCGCTATTGAGGATTTCGGTTATATCTGCATCTATGCCTGCCGCAAGTGCTGCCGCCTCCTCCACTGTAACGGTGCTTACCGTACCGAGAGTCGAAACCGCCTCTTTTCCGTCAAGTGTAGTAGTTCCCGCAACGTAGCGGTACTCGTTGGTTCCCGTATCAACGCCTGCATTCGTAACATCTACGGAATAGCAATCCTTAATGAAGAGAGTCGAGGTCACGCCTGCGGTTGCGGCATTTTTACCGGTTATACCCGCATAAGCAGATTTAGTGCTGATCCTTTCGGGGCCTGCGCTTAAGTTGTAGCATTTTTCTATGAGATAGGGATACGCCATATCCTCAGTGGGAGCTACATAAGGGATCCAAGGTGCTCCACCCAAAATGCCTGCCCAGTGCGTATTCGCGCCAAGGGTTTCGGTCTCAAAATAGAGATTTCCCTCGTTGTAGCAATTCTTTATCTGCGCAAAGCCGACGTAATTCGCGCCCCACTTGGTGGAGGGAGAAATAATACCTGCGATACCGCCGTACATCGACGTCTGAGTTGCCGCAGCGTCACAGAGAGTAAGACTACCCTTGAATGCAGAGCTGCTTACGGTTGAATTAAGTCCAAAGCTTCCAACTATACCGCCGGCAATACCGTAATCACCGCCGAATTTGATGTTTGCGTAGGAAACGCATCCGTCGATAACGATTCCGTGAGCCATTCCGCAGATAGAGCCTACTCTGCCCGATCTTGCTTCGTTATCGAAATTCATTGTAGATAGGGGGGAGATATCGCAAAGAACCATTCTTACCGAGCTCTTTACCACACAGCCCGAAATTACGTTAAATCCTGCAAAATTAGAATCGGAAACAAGGGGCGATGCCGCTCTTCCGACGATAGCACCCGTTACGCCTGCACCAACGACCTCAACGTTCTCAAGGACAACGTCTTCGATCACAGCGCCGAAGATAACTCCAAAGAGTCCGTATCCGTACTTAGCGGATGCGCTGTTAGTC
>JBGVKA010000242.1:0-7809 GCA_045129715.1 Eubacteriales bacterium
TAAAATATAAATATAAGTATATACCAATTTTTCGAGTAATTTTATCATATTTTTTAGTGAAAGTCAAGTATAAATAACAAAATCAAAGCGTTTTGCAAAAACGAAAGACAAAAAATCGGACGTTACGCATAATGTCCTGAATAAATCGTTTTACGGCAAATGCTTTACGTTTTTGACAATATTGAAGGTGAAAAAATGAAATCAGAATGCACAGAGCTTGCTTTTAAGCCGCGAAAACGGTTGAGGCTTTGGTATGACGAGGAGGCTCCGTACGGGAACGAAGGCATATCAAAGGCTTATGCAGCAACGAATGAATATCGGGATATTGCGGATGACGGATGGGAAAAATGGTCTCTTCCGCTCGGCAACGGTTATTCGGGCATCAACGTTTTCGGAAGGACGGAAACGGAGCGAATACAAATAACGGACAATACGCTCGCAAGTCAGCTGACGATAGTCAGATGGCAGGATGGCGAAAGAACCTTAAATAAAAGGCTTTTCGGTGGCGGACTTAACAGCTTCTCCGAAACCTATCTTGATTTTGGACACGAGCACGGTGCGGTAACGAATTATTCAAGAGCTCTCGATTTAAGAGCTGCCACCTCGTCGGTGAATTATACCTACGGCGGTGTAGATTATTCAAGAGAATATTTCGTATCGTATCCCGATAAAGCGATCGTGATCTATCTCGAAGCGTCGGGAGAGGGAAAGCTCAGCTTCACCTTGCGCCCCACGATACCGCATAGGCAGGATCATATGGTAGAGGTCGGTGACGGATACTCAAAGCGCGGCACGGTCGTGGCGAATGAAGACGGAACGGTCACACTTTCGGGTAACCTCGGCTACAACAACGTAGATTTTGCGGCAAAATATAAGATAGTTAATAACGGCGGTACGGTTACCGCGCAAAACGGAACCAACGAAAACGGAGAAGCGGACGACGGTACCCTTACCGTAAGCGGTGCAAATTCGGCTTACGTAGTCATTACGCTCAGCACGAATTTTGAGCTTTCAAGCGAGATATATACCGAGGACGATCCTAAAGCAAAGCTAAGAAATACGAAAACGGATGCTTTGGCAACGGCTGAAGCAGAGCTTGTATCCGCTTTGGCTTATACGTATCCTCAGCTCCGCGAAAGGCACGTTAACGATTACGGTAGGCTTTTCGGAAGAGTAGAGATCGATCTTGGCGGAAGGGAGCCGAGCGTCACAACGGACGTTCTTCTCAACAACTACAAAGCAGGAATATACGACGTATACCTTGAGGAGCTTTATTTCCAATTCGGCAGATATCTTTTGATATCCTCATCAAGAGAGGGATCTCTTCCTCCGAATTTGCAGGGAACGTGGAACAGATACAATCTTGCTCCGTGGGGCTCGGGCTATTGGCATAATATTAATATTCAGATGAATTATTGGCACGCATTTTCAACCAACCTTTCGGAAACCTTCAATTCCTACGTTGATTTTTGGAAGGCGTTTTTGCCTAAAGCGGAAAAGTACGCTACCTCGGCACTTTTAGGCGAAAAATACGAGTCAAATCTTGGATTAAGGCTACCGTATAGCGATGAAGCCAATAAAAAGTATATCAAGAATCTTGGCAAGGACGGTGGCAACGGTTGGACTATCGGCATCGGAAGTCAGCTGTTTGATATATCGACCTTCCCGGGATGCGGAAACGTTGGCTTCACCACGCAGATGTTCTGGGACTACTACGATTTTACGAGAGACGGGAAAATATTGAAGGACGTCGTTTATCCCGCTCTAAAGGGAGCTTCTCTTTACATAACGAAAACCTTTGAAAAGGAGCCGGACGGTACCTACCTCAGCATCTGGGGAGACTCTCCGGAGCAATTCGTAGACGGCAAGTGGTATTACACCAAGGGCACGACGTACGATCAGAGCTTCGCTTATAATAACGGATACTACACGCTTAAGGCGGCGGAGCTTCTCGGCATAAAGCCGACCGACGAGGGCGAAAGCGTTCTTGCAACCGTTGGAGAGCAGCTTCCGCATTACGATCCCATAGTAATAGGATATTCGGGGCAGGTAAAGGAATTCCGCGAGGAAGACTACTACGGTGACCTTGGCGAATACGCTCACAGGCATATATCTCAGCTCGTAGGTCTTTACCCGGGAAACGTTATAAATTCTACGACACCCGCTTGGCTCGATGCGGCAAGGTATACTCTTTCGCAAAGAGAAAAGGGAACCGAAGGAGATGTTTGGGGCTGGTCTATAGCGCACAGACAAAATCTCTGGGCAAGAGTTGGAGACGGCGAGGAGGCTTATAGGCAATATAAAAAGCTTCTCGCTATGAGAACGTCAACTAACCTTTGGGCAAAAACACCCGCAGGCTTCCAGATCGACGGAAACTTTGGCGGTACGGCAGGCGTTTCCGAGATGCTCCTGCAGAGTCAGTCGGGGTATATCGAGCCCTTGCCGGCGATCCCTTCGGCATGGCATTCCGGCTCCTATTCGGGACTCGTTGCGAGAGGAAGCTTCGAGGTCGGTGCAAGCTGGGAAAACGGTATCGCAAAAGAGTTCAGTATAAAGTCCAAGGCGGGTGGTGCTTGTAAAATAAAGCACGGTGGACTTGAGGGTGCAACGGTAGACAAAACGGACGGAACACCGATAAATTACGTTAAGCTTGAGGGTAACGTTATATCCTTCGATACCACCGTCGGAGAAGCTTACGTTATCAGAAATCTTACCGCCGTCGAAAAAACCGAGGCTCCCACCGAGCTTCGCATCACGAGGACGGATGATAACGAATACGAGCTCAGCTGGAAGGAAAGCTTCGGCGCGGTAAAATATACCGTATACAAAGCTGTTGAAAACGATAGTAATTATACGCCCGTTGCCGAGACGACAGAAACGTCGTACAGGCACACGCTTGGCGAAGACGAAAAAAACAAGAGAGTGACCTACCGAATCTGTGCGGTAGGTGATAACGGCATTCAAAGTGACGGCATACTTGCTTACTTAAATCCCACAGGATCCGAAAAGCAGTAGGATGCGCTCACGCTTATATCTAAGATCTTCACATAAGGAGTACGTAAAAATGAAGAAAAAATTATTAGCATTATTGTTGGTAATATCAATGATCGTCCCCGTCATTTCCGCTACGGGATTGATCTCGTTTGCTAACGAAAAGAGGGATGCGGAGATAATTTCCGTTCCCAAAAAGGATCTCGTGCTTTGGTACGATGAGGAAGTACCCTACGGAAACGAAAACGTTTCAACGGCATATAAGTCGACTAAGGAATACACGGATATCCCCAATGACGGCTGGGAGAAATGGTCTCTTCCGCTCGGAAACGGTTATTCGGGCATCAACGTTTTCGGAAGAACCGAAACGGAAAGGATCCAGATCACCGATAATACTCTTTCCAGCCAATTGGTAGAGGTAGAAAGGATTGGTGACGATCAGTATTACGGCGGAGGACTTAACAATTTCTCCGAAACCTATCTTGATTTCGGACACGTTAATGCAAACGTAACGAATTACAGAAGAGCACTTGATCTGAGAACTGCCATCTCGACCGTTAATTATACGTACGGCGGTGTAAATTATTCAAGAGAATATTTCACGTCATATCCCGACAAGGCAATAGTGATCTATCTCGGAGCATCGGGAGAAGGTAACCTTAACTTTACATTACGTCCCACTATTCCTTACGAGCAGGACTATATGGTAAAGGAGGGAGACGGATTTTCCAAGCACGGAACCGTCGTTGCAGGCAATGACGGAGTTATAACTCTCTCGGGAAACCTCGGCTACAATGACGTAGATTTCGCGGCAAAATATAAAATCGTTAATAACGGCGGTACGGTTACCGCGCAAAACGGAACCAACGAAAACGGAGAAGCGGACAACGGTACTCTTACCGTAAGCGGAGCAAGCTCGGCTTATATCGTTATCACCTTAAGCACTAACTACGAGCTCTCAAGCGATATTTTCACCACCTCCTCCGCTAAGGATAAGCTCAACGGCTCGACCGTGGATGCGATGGCTACCGCAGAGAGCGAGCTTTCGGATGCTTTGGCTTACACCTATTCCGAGCTTCGCGAAAGACACGTAGCGGATTACGGTAATCTTTTCGGAAGAGTTGACGTAGACCTTGGCGGTACCGTTCCAAGCGTTACCACCGACGTTCTTATCAGCAATTACATAAGCGGTGACCGCGCTCTGTATCTTGAGGAGCTTTATTTCCAGTTTGGAAGATATCTCTTGATAGCTTCTTCAAGAGAGGGCTCGTTGCCCGCTAACCTGCAAGGCACCTGGAACAGATACAACCTTGCATCGTGGGGATCGGGATATTGGCACAATATCAACGTTCAGATGAACTATTGGCCCGCATTCTCAACCAATCTTTCGGAGACCTTTACCTCGTATATTGATTTCTTCGATGCATTCTTGCCTCAGGCACAGAACTATGCTACCGCTATAATTGCCGGTGATAAATACAAGGATAATCTCGGAAAAGACGGTGGAAACGGCTGGACGATAGGCGTTGGAAGCCAGGCACAGCATATTTCAACCTCATCGGGAGCAGGAAACGTTGGATTTACCACTCAGATGTTCTGGGATTACTACGACTACACGAGAGATATGGAGATCCTTAGCGAAGTAGTTTACCCCGCGCTTAAGGAAGCGTCTCTTTATATCACGAAGACCTTTGCAAAGGAGCCCGACGGCACGTATCTCAGCATCTGGGGTGACTCGCCTGAGCAGTGGGTTGACGGTGTATGGTATTACACGAAGGGTACCACCTACGATCAGAGCTTTGCTTACAACAACGGATACTACACCTTGCTCGCGGCAGAGCTTCTCGGAATAAAGGCAACCGACGAGGGAGAGAGCGTTCTTGCAACTATCGCGGAGCAGCTTCCTTATTACGATCCCATCGTCGTAGGCTATTCGGGACAGGTCAAGGAATTCCGCGAGGAAGACTATTATGGTGACCTTGGAGAGTATGCGCACAGACATATATCTCAGCTTGTCGGTCTTTATCCCGGAAATCTTATCAATTCCACGACGCCCGCTTGGATAGACGCCGCTAAATATACCCTCACTCAAAGAGAGATGGGAACGGCAGGCGACTCTTGGGGCTGGTCTATAGCGCACAGACAAAATCTCTGGGCAAGAGTCGGTGACGGTGAGGAGGCTTACAGACAGTATCAGAAGCTCCTCACGATGAGAACCGCCACTAACCTTTGGTCTAAAACTCCCGCAGGCTTCCAGATAGACGGTAACTTCGGCGGTACCGCCGGCGTTTCCGAAATGCTTCTTCAGAGCCATTCGGGGTATATCGAGCCCTTGGCGGCTATCCCT
Source organism: Eubacteriales bacterium (assembly GCA_045129715.1). Taxonomy (GTDB): domain Bacteria; phylum Bacillota; class Clostridia; order Oscillospirales; family CAG-272; genus UBA1740. The sequence continues at coordinate 5,339 of JBGVKA010000242.1, forward strand.
TCATCGTGGTCAACGGGCTCTTACTCAGGCCTCGTTGCGAGAGGAAACTTTGAGGTTAGCGCAAAGTGGGAAAACGGCAATGCAAAGGTGTTCAACATAACCTCTAACGCAGGCGGTCTTTGTCAGATCAAACACGACGGTCTTGCGAATGCAGTGGTTCTCACTGCGGACGGAAAAAACGTTCATTACACCCGAACCTCGTCCAATATCATTTCCTTTAATACCGAGGTAGGCGAGACCTATATCATCTGCAATCTTTCCGCGGTCGAGCGCGTTGAGGCGCCCACGGCTCTTACGGTTGATGCGATCGGTAAAAACAGCTACGCTCTCGATTGGGAAAAGAGCGCGGATGCGGTAAGCTACAACGTATATAAGGCTATCGGCAACGACAGTGATTACACCTACGTAGGAAATACCACCGACACCGATTGGCTTTACACGACGAGCTCCGTGGAAGAAAACAAGAGAATGACGTACCGTGTTTGCGCGGTAAACAGAAACGGTGTTGAGAGTGACGGTGTGCTCACTTACGTAAATCCGATAGAAACGGATATCGTTTCGGTCACCACCTCAGAGGTTGGCGGAAAATTGCAATTCGCCATTGACACCGAGGGCACTTATGCAGATCTTTTCAGAGTTTACGAAAAGCTCGATAACGGTGATTATAAGCTTTTGGCAGAGAGCAAATTCTCCGTGATATCCATAGACGAATACGATCTCGGCAAGCAATACGCAATATCAACGGTTTGCGGTCACTTTGAGTCGGATAAGATCTTAGTTTCTCAAAAATCGCAAAACTCCTTCGGTAAATACAGCGAAAACGTGTTACTTTTGAAGCCCGTGACCTACGAAGGACTTGATATGTGGGGTCCCTCGTACCATCCCGATAAGGTAACCGACGGAATTACGTCCGCAAATCGCGCAACGATCCACGACGGAAGATTTTCTGCTACTTACAGCGATAACGTTACTCCCTCAATATTCACCATAGACCTTAACGGAGTTTACGAGCTTGAAAAGTTCACGATAGAAAATTACGATGCTAAGCTCCGCTATAACAACCTCAAGATAGAAGTGCTCTATAACGGAGTGTGGACAGAGGCGGTAAGTGAAACTCTTACAAAGGGAAGCCAGACGTTAGTTTATAATCTCGGCAGAATAAAGGGCGAAAAGATCAGAGTAACCGTTATAGATACGGTTAATAAAGATGCTATTACGATACAGGAATTTACGTGCTCGGGAACTCTTATCGCAGAGTCCTATGCGACGTCCTCAAACGTGTTCGTAAACAAGTTCGTAACCGTAGAATCTCTCTATCCTTACGCCGTTAGCGATCATCAGGCGGATAAGCTTACCGACGGTATCACAATGACGAAGAGATCCACGGCAAGCGCGGATAAGTACGGACGCTTTGCATTGTCAAATAAGGAAAAAAACAGTGCTACCGTTGTAATTGAGCTCGACGGTCTTTATAAGCTCGATACTCTTACGTTTGATATGGTAAACACCACCTGTCTTTCTTACGTAAAGATTGAGCTCTTCAAGGACGGAAAGTGGAGTTCTGCGCAGGAGATAGGCAAGGGAGTTACCGATGCTTATATTTCTAACGCCGTCTTTGATCTTGGCGGTGCTCTTGCCGAAAAGGTTCGCGTCACGGTGCAAAATAACGTATCGACCGCGGGCGTTGCAATTCAAGAGATGCTTTGCTCGGGACAGAGAGTTTCCGATTCGAGAACGTATCATAACCTCTTGCAGAAGGCAGAATCTTATGAATACGAGGGAACGGGAATTAACAAATCCTTCCCACCCGATAGAATTACAAATGATTTGAAGATCTACGGAGTGAGCAACGGTTGGCACACCTGGAAGGACGCGGTATTCTCTACCGTTAGCACAACAAATCCTTCGGTAACTATCACGTATGATCTCGATGCGGTCTACGCTCTTGAAACTCTTAATATTGAGGGCTATGCAAACGGCTACGTAGATACCGTTAAGGTAGAAGCGTATTACAACGGCGTGTGGACTACCGTTTTCAATAAAACGTACTCTAACAATAAGTATTTCTACGAGGTGCTTGACGGCTCGCCGGCATCAAAGGTAAGAGTCACCTTGGCAAACACCTCTCAGCCGACTGTAAACGTTTACGAAATGAGCATTTCGGGACACAAGGTAGGCGGCTTTGACAGAAGCACCAATTTTAGCCCGATCGAAGAATTGCTTGAAAAAGCAAATCTCAGCGGTGACGCGGGATATATCAACACGGCTAACACCCTTCTTGATCAGTTCAACCGAGTTATAGCTGATTCGTCGTACGACGAAATGAAGGTGAATAAGGCGATCGAGAGGATCAACACCTTCCGCGATCTCGGACTTGGTAATATACTTCCCTCGGACGTTATATTCAACTATACCTTTGGAGAGGGCGATACCGTTCCTCCCTCGGTAACGACTACATTTGAATCAAGCAG
>JBGVKA010000243.1:0-2673 GCA_045129715.1 Eubacteriales bacterium
TGATACCGGTTAGGGTATACACGATTTCCAGTCGTGCGCCTTAGACCAACTCGGCCATCTCTCCACGCGACTCACTTATTATAGCAGAAGATTTTCAAATTGTCAAGTAGTTATTGCGAAATTATTTGAGATAATTTTTATTTTTTTGTATTTTTTTGAAATTCATTTCGAAAAAACGTTAAAAAAGTTCGTTTGATGCACTTTTGTATGAATTTTGACTTGACAAATTACGCTCTTTTTCATATAATATATTATATTTATTTTTTTAGGCTATTGATTTGTGAGGAAAAAATATGAGTCTTAAGGTTTTAAAATTTGGCGGAAGCTCTCTTGCTGATGCAGAGCAATTCAGAAAGGTTGCGGAAATTGTAAAGAGTGAGCCCGAGAGAAGATACGTCGTTGCATCTGCTCCCGGAAAGAGATCGAGCGGAGATACGAAGGTTACCGATCTTCTTTACAAGTGCTACGAGCTCGCATCTGACGAGGAGGATATCTCCGAGGTCTTCGAGGAGGTTAAGCAGAGATATAACGATATCATAAAGGATCTCGGTATTGATCTTGATCTTACCGAGTCGTTCAATAAGATTCAGGCATCCTTGCTTCATAACTCCGGTAGAGACTATATCGCCTCAAGAGGTGAGTATCTCAACGCGAAGATATTGGCTAAGTGTCTTGGCTTTAGCTTTATAGATGCGAAGAAGGTCATCTTCTTCAAGGAAAACGGAAGCTTTGATTCCGAGAAGACCAATGACGTTCTTTCGGATTATCTTTCTAAGTACGAGTATGCGGTAATTCCCGGATTCTACGGCTCGATGCCTAACGGAACTATCAAGACCTTTACCAGAGGCGGATCCGATATCACAGGTTCCATCGTAGCGAGAGCAGCTCGCGCGACGCTTTATGAGAACTGGACCGACGTTTCCGGATTCCTTATGGCAGATCCGAGATGTATAAGCAATCCCAAGGTTATCGAAAAGATCACCTATAAGGAGCTCCGCGAGCTTTCGTATATGGGTGCGACAGTGCTTCACGAGGATGCGATTTTCCCCGTAAGATATTCCAAGATCCCGATCAATATCAGAAATACCAATAAGCCCGACGACCACGGAACGTTAATAGTTCCTACCACCGATGATATTCCCGAAAACGTTATCACCGGTATCGCAGGTAAAACAGGATTCTCAACGATCACCGTTGAAAAGGATATGATGAACGCTGAGCTTGGCTTTGGAAGACGAGTTCTTCAGGTAATCGAGGAAAATCACCTTTCCTTCGAGCATTTGCCCTCAGGTATCGATACCTTGTCCGTTGTAGTTCCTACTAAGGATCTTATGGGCAAGCGCGGTGAGATCACCGCAGGTATATGCAAAGCGGTTGATCCTGAAAACATTTTCGTTGAAGAAAACCTTGCGCTTATCGCAATAGTTGGACGCGGTATGGTAAAAACGAAGGGAACTGCGGCAAGAATCTTTACCTCTCTTGCTAATTCAGGCGTAAATATTCGTATGATCGACCAGGGCTCTTGCGAGCTTAATATCATCGTAGGCGTTGATTCTAACGATTACATCACTGCGCTTAAGGCAATATACAACGAATTCGTTAAGTAAAATATAATAAAAGACGTTTCTGCTCCTTGATGAAAATGCCGTCGGGGAAGGGAAACGTCTTTTTTATTAAAACAAGAGCGAGGCCTGAATTTAAGCCGCGCTCTTGTATATAGATATAGTATAGGATTACTTCATAGAAGCTCTGATATTCTTTACCCACTCTCTTACGGTGTTCATTTCTTCGTCGGTAACCTTCTTCATAAACTTGAAGGGAAGACCTCCGTTTATGTAAAGAACATTGTCGGCCAAAACGTTTGCATCGTTGGTCTTTGCCATTTCTACGATCTTAGCAGCGTTTTCGGGAGTGCCATCGATGATAAAAGCAACGTTTGCAGCAAGGGTCTTCTTAATGGATCTAACGAAAAGGCCAAAGCTTTCGGGCATCTTGGGCTTTGCGGTAGCAACGATAACAACGAGTCTTTCACCGTCGCAAGGATATGCAGAGGGAATAGTATCGGTAGCCTTATCTGCCTCGATAAGCTTGGTAACCTCGTCTGCAATTGCAAGAAGCTTGCCTTTGTTGGTGTGAGTAAGAACTCTCATTCTCATAGGGAATAATCCTCCGTAAAATATATTTTTTTATTTTATCCGTATTATTATAACATACGAATTCTTAAAAATCAAGAAGATATAATGTTTTTGTGGAATTTTAGCTATTATAAGATAGTATAACCGTTCAAATCAAGCGGTTGTATTTTTTTTATTTGCGGAATTTTAGGCTTTGGGATGGCTTAGAAGGGGAGAGGGGAGTAGTGAATAGTGAATAGTGAAGAGTGAAGAGTGAAGAGTGAAGAGTGAAGAGGGTGAGGTGGGGAGGGAGGTGGGAAAAGGAAGAGAAGAGGAAGAGAAGAGGAAGCAAAGAGGAGGGAAAGTATGCTTTAAGAGAAAGTATGCTTTAAGAGGTGGGCGTGTTGTAGTGTAGGAAAATGCCTTCTTTCGTTTGAGGTGGGATTTTCTTTGGTAGATTGGTTTCTTCTCTTCACTTTTTATTTCTTTTTATTGGTTGCGTTCTATTGCCGACACGGGCTGTTTTTGTTAGTCGAAAGGATGGGATGGTATAGGGTAG
>JBGVKA010000244.1:0-5803 GCA_045129715.1 Eubacteriales bacterium
CACACCAATTCCCACATAGTATACACCTACAACGGTGACTGGACCTTCAAGAACGTTGATGTAGTAACCACGTCTAACGTTCCTGCAAAAGAAGCGTATTTCATGAACGTTCGTGATCCTGAAGCTTGTGCTTACTGGACTTTCGAGCTTGTATCCTTTGATGCAACCTCCGTTTCTTATAAGGGCTCGACCGGTAACTTCGTCGTAAGCATAGCAGGTGATACTTACCTTGATATCTACAACTCCGCATTCCGTACTCAGAACTCCGGTATCTATGCCGGTCACGGATATGAGGGCGGTCCTGTAACCGGAATGATCGATATCGCTGATTCTATTATCTCTTGTGTATCTCATGCTATATTCCCCTCCAACCACAGAAACTACGTTCTTCTTGGTATGGACTATGACTTTAAGAAGGTTGATGACTCGCACGGCGTAGACTTCGAGAAGGACGGCTTCAACGGTGTAATGAACGTTGAGAACTCTCTTCTTGAGTGCAACTCGAGACTCTTCTGCTGCGGTAACGTAGATGAGCCCACCATCAATCTTTACGATTCCACCATTCGTTTGGTTGGTATCTACGGTGCGGATTCTGCATACGGATTCACTCGTGGTAAGGTAAAACTTACTCTTGACAATTGTGCATATGTTTCGGCAACCGATGCTTGCAAGCTCACTGATGCTCCCGTTGGAACTCGTTCCAATTTGGTCAAGTGCCTTGGAACTATTGCTTCGGATAAGGCTGTGGCGTACGATCCCGTCGGAAATCCCGATGCTCCTTACGTAATAGTTAACGCGGCTGATGTAACCTCTCCCGATTTCTATAAGGACTTCGGATTTGATTCCATAGACTTCGGTCCTGATGGAAAATATAATGCAGATAAGAGCACCGGAAGCCGTGATCTTTACGTTGATAACGCGAGCACCGGAATCTGGGATTCTGATGATCCCTTCTGGTTCAAGGGCGACGGCGGTATGCAGTGGGATACGCGCTTCGGAACTATAACTCACGTTCTTAGCGAAGAAAACTCCTACGTCAGATATTGGATACAGCCCGATCCTTCAAACCCCTCCGCTACCACTCGTAAGTGGAGCGGAAGCGCGTATGATACCTATCTTATCATGGGTCTTGACGCTAACGGTAACTATAAGAAGGGCGGCAGCATTCACGCAAGTGCTCTCAGCGGCGATAACAGAAAGAGCGTAATGCTCGTTGAGTTCGATTTCGGTACCGATTCCGAGGTTGGCTATCCCACCTTCGACGTTACTCCTCAGACGAGAAACAACGCAAATACCGGTGCTAACAGAGGTAAAATATTCACCGTTAACAAGGATGGCTCCATCACCAATACCGGTGAGCTCAGAGATAAGCCCGACGTTATGCCCACTCTTAATCCCGCAGGCGAGTGGAACCGTCTCTCCTTGGTTTGCTACAGTGATCCCGCAAACTCCTTGGGTCTCGTATTCGTTTACCTTAACGGAGAATATATGGGTAACGTTGATTTGTGTAACGCAGAGAAGGCAGATCAGTATTTCTACTTCCAGGGCGTAAGACTTAACATGAGTAAGACTCAGAACGTTAACGCTTCTCTCGTTGTAGACAATATGTCCTTCAGAGCATATACCGACTATCAGTTCGAGGGTGAGAAGGATAGCACCTTCGATGCAGAATCCCAGACCTACAACAACGACGGCGTATACTTCCCCGAGAAGTACATCATCGGAACTCCCACCCGTAAGGCTATAACTCCCGTCATCACCGTCGGCGGCGTTGCCTTCAACGATATTAACGATGCTATCGTATATGCTAACGAGATCAAGGCATTGGTTAACATCAATTCCGACACTACTCTCACCGTAACCGAGAACGGTATTATCAATACCAACGGCTACGACGTTGAGTTTACCAATGATTCTTACGGATATATTCAGGAAGGTAACTTCTGCACCTTCAGTGATAAGTATCAGTACACTGCATACTTCTATACCGGTGATCTTAAAGACCTTAAGGAACAGACCTACACCGACGCAGACTTTGAGAAGGTAGTCGTTAAGCTTGGCGATTATCTTAACAAGGAAATGATCTATTCCGCTGGCGTTAAGAGGGACTTTGAGACGATGACCGTCTCAGGTGCTCAGAGTGGATGGGGTATCGATACCACTCCCACCGAGTCCGTTCTTCCTAAGACCGTTACTCTTGAGGATATTGCTCTTGCAGGCGATGATAATATAATTTATTACTATCCGAGCTTCGCAACCATTTCCATGACCTACTACGTAAAGAATGCTGAAGGCACCGTTTACGCAGGTGATGTAAACAACGATCAGGCTCTCGCAGATTTCCAGGCACTTAAGAACGGTGATACCTTCACTCTTCTTGGCAACGTAAATATCTCTAAGGCAGACACTCTCTTCGCAAATACCACCGACACTACCGAGCAGGTTATCAACATCGACCTCAACGGTAACACTCTTTCTCTCTCCGAAAGAGGAGCTCTCGTAAGAGTTGGTAGCTACACCACCCTTAACGTGTACTCCACCGTACCCGGAGCTATGGTAAACTGTGCAACCTACGACGGAAGCAAGGTTTACGGTAACTACGCATTCGTTATTGACGATCCCACAGTTACCAATACCGATAGCGGTCTTGTATATGCAGAAAACGTTAAGTCCGCAAAGATCAACGTTGGTACTATCGAGACTCTCGGAACCGACGGCTCGAATATGGTTATCGTTGCTGAGACCGCTCTTCAGGGTAGAATCGGTGATGATGCTTGTCTCATCGTTTGTGACGGTGTAGATATCTATTCTCCTTCCGGTGACCACAAGGACACCCATATGATCGACACCAAGCTCTATAACGGTGAGGTTTACGTTAAGAACGCTCTTCTCGTATCCTTGGTTAAGGATAACGTAGTTAACGTTCAGGGCTTCTATACCAGAATCAAAACAACTACCACAACTACCGATGGCGTTGTAGAAGAACACGATGCAAATAAGCCTTATAAGGATGCCGACGGTAACGAGATCGAGCTTTCCAACAGAATTCCCGGCTTCGAGACTGGAATCGTTACTCCTTACATGGAGCTTGAGAATTGCATGATCATTAACACTCTTACAGGATTTAATGACAACGTTAACAACAACGTCGTTGGAAACAACGGAGACGGATGCAAGGATCGTCAGAACCTCTGCTTCAAGAACGTTATTACAACCGGACGCTTCAACCCCTCTAACGTTAGCAGAAGTGCTGTTGAAGGATTCTTCGCGGCAGAGAAGTTTGACGTTGGCTCAGGTAGCTGTCACATTCTTGAAGGCACTAAGATCGGAACCTACAAGGCTCCTATGACGTTTGACACCTTGGATCTCGGTATCGAGACCGTTAACGGCGTTCTCAACGTTACCATCGGTTACTACGATGCTACCGAGAACAGAATGATCAACGTTCTTGAGTATAACATCGCAGAAAGCGGCGTTGAGCCTACCGGCACTAACGCTTATATGCTTCCTATGCTCACCAAGGGAACTGCTTACGAAGAAGATTTCGTAACTGTTGCTTGGGTAGACTTCAACGGTGAGGCAATCGTTTCCTACGAGGTTATCAAGGGCTCTATGTTCGAAAACAAGACCGTTACCGCTGTACCTGATCTTGCGGTTAACACTATGGCTCTTACTTGGGACGGCACCTTCTCTGATGCTCCCGAGTACGTAACCGAAAACGTTACTCTTACTCCCGGTTATACCGTTAAGACTAACTTGGTAGGCATTAAGGCAAACCTTTCTCTCTACTCCGATTTCAACGTTAACCTTTACATCCCCGCAGCTTATATGGAAAACGTAGTTATCGAAGGCTACACTCTTACCGATGTAACTATCGGTGACGTAGATTACAAGATGATCACCGTAACTCAGGCTTGCGACAAGACCACTGAGTCTATCGTAGTAACTCTCAATATCACAGAGAACGTTAACGGTGTAGAGTACAAGGATACCAAGACCATCGAGTACTCCGTTGCAGCTTATGCAAGCGCAGTTCTTGGCTCCGAAACTCTTACCGATGCAGATAAGGTTCTTGCATACTACATGGTAGCATACGCTAACGCTGCAACCGCTTACGTTAACGGCGAGGCTAACGAGACCTTGACTGCTATGCTTGAGACCTACGCTTCCTTCGGCGGACTTTACACTACCGAGGAAGAGGAGCTTGACGTTGTTGACACTGAGAGCCTCTGTGCAGTATTCAGCTCCGTAACCGTAACTCTTGAGCCCAATCCCGCATTCGTTCTTACCGTTAAGGACGGCTTCGTTGGTACCGTAGTAGTTAAGTACGGCAACAACGCAAGAACCTACACCATCGGCGAGAACACCAAGAGAGATATCGTTCTTGAGGGTATGAAGATCTACAACTTCGCACAGATGCTCAGCATCACTGCTGAGGGTACCGTCAATGGCGAGGCAGCTACCGTGACCGACGGTGCTTACACGCTTGATACCTTCGCTAAGTACCACAGCGAAAATGCTGCGACCGATGAGACCTCTGCAGCTGCAATGCCTCTCATCAACGCTCTCGTTGATTACGCTAAGGTTGCTTACATCTACAAGAACGTAGCTCCCCTTAAGTAATTCTTACTTAAAAATTTCCAATATCGTATTCGGGTCCGAATAGATTCGATGAGATATAAAAGCTACGAGGCGGATAGCTCCGCCTCGTAGTATAATAAAAAAGTGAGTTGCAAGTTGATATGTACCCAAAAAGTCAGACACTTTTGGAGGTGCATATCACGGTCTGCAACTCACTTTTTTTGCGTTCAATTTTGTTATATATTTGAAGCTTTTTGATCGGGTGAAGCGTAGTGGCAATGCCAAACGGCTATCCCTTCGTTTTTCACCTTTTAATTATAATAAGCCTAAAAACGAACGCGTTGAATTATATTAAGCCTTAAGAACGAACTTGTTGAAGCTCTTCTTACCTCTCTTGATAAGAACGCCCTCGACGAGCTTGTCGCGGGTAACAGCTGCCTTAACGTCGGAAACCTTTTCACCGTCAAGAGAAACGCCGCCCTGCTCGATAGCGCGTCTTCCCTCGGATCTGGAAGGAACCATCTTTCCGAGGCAGAGAAGAGAAATAACGTCAATAGCACCGTCTACGAGAGCAGATTCCTCAACCTCAACGGAGGGAGTGAGAGCACTGTCACCGGAAACGAAGAGAGCGCGGGAAGCATCCTGAGCCTTCTTAGCCTCCTCCTCGCCGTGAATGAGCTTGGTGAGCTCATAAGCAAGGATCTCCTTAGCGGTATTGAGCTGAGCACCCTCCCAAGTATCCATCTTGTCGATCTCTTCAAGAGGAAGGAAGGTGAGCATTCTGATGCACTTGAGAACGTCCTTGTCTCCAACGTTTCTCCAGTACTGATAGAAATCGTAGGGAGGAGTCTTGTTGGGATCAAGCCAAACTGCGCCGTTTGCGGTCTTACCCATCTTCTTGCCCTCGGAGTTGAGAAGAAGGGTGATAGTCATAGCGTAAGCATCCTTACCAAGCTTCTTTCTGATAAGCTCGGTTCCGTAGAGCATGTTCGACCACTGATCGTCACCGCCAAACTGCATATTACAGTTGTAGTGCTTGAAGAGGTGGTAGAAATCGTAGCTCTGCATTATCATGTAGTTGAATTCGAGGAAGGAAAGTCCCTTTTCCATTCTCTGCTTGTAGCATTCTGCGGTAAGCATTCTGTAGACCGAGAAGCAAGCTCCGACGTCGCGAAGCATCTCGATGTAGTTAAGACCTAAAAGCCAGTCCGCATTGTTTACC
>JBGVKA010000245.1:0-3344 GCA_045129715.1 Eubacteriales bacterium
TGCTGGCAAGCCGACAGACTCGAACTTCGTATATTATATCGCATTAAGAATTTTAATATATTTTTATAGATTTTCCGTCTTTAACGGGAATAAAGGAAAAATAAAATGAAGTCTAAAGAAGAATCAAGTATTAAGAAAAATCTCATTGCGTTTGCGCTTTTTCCGATGATAACCGGATTTTTTTCGGGAATAGTTATTTTCCTGTTTAAAATTTCCGCATCGTTCGTAATTCATTCGTCAGAGAAAATGTACGCATTCGTTCGTGAGAATCCCATATATCTCCCGCTGTTGATATTAGGTGTGGCACTTATCGGTGCGCTCTCGTCGTATATCTTGGAGGTGGCAAGAGAGTGCCGCGGAGGAGGTATCCCTACCGCGATAGCTTCTATAAGAGGATATATTCCTCTCAAATGGATACAGGGAATTTTCATTCTTTTCGGCTCTGCACTCCTCACGTTCCTTGCCGGAGTCCCTCTCGGAAACGAAGGACCGAGCGTTCAGATGGGTACGGCAACGGGTAAGGGAAGCGCAAGATTTTCGCGTGATAAGAAGCTCGCGTGGGAAAGATATCTTATGACCGGCGGTGCGTCATCGGGCTTTGCTATCGCTACGGGGGCACCGTTGAGCGTTATAATATTTGCTCTTGAGGAGGCGCACAGACGATTCTCCACGACTCTTTTCATAGTGGCGGCATCTTCGGTTCTCTGGGGAACCGTTACGCACAGATACCTTTCCTATTTCTTTAACGTTGATACCACCTTCTTCGATCTTACCATAACGCAGGTGCTCCCGATGAAATATCTTTGGGCGGCTATTCTTATAGGTGCGATAGCAGGCCTCTGCTCTCTTTGGTTCTCGCGCCTTTACAGAACGATCGGAGACTTTTCAAAAACGAAGTTTGGAACTCTTCCGTTCGATCTTCAGCTCGTTATAACCTTTGCTATCGTGGCGTTTTTCGGCTTCCTCTCCGCTAATTTCATCGGAACGGGACACTCGCTTATTGAAACGATACTGCACAGAAAAACGGTATGGTACGCCGTAGTTGTGATCTTCGTAGTTCGAGCAGTTTTGATGATATACTCCACAAGTGAGGGTGTAACGGGCGGTATTTTCGTTCCAAACCTCGCTTTCGGTGCAATGATCGCCTCGCTCGTGGCGGACGGACTTATTGCGCTTAACCTCGTCGATGAGGAATATTACACCATTTTGATCGTTGTCGGTATGGCGTCCTTCTTTGCATCTGCATCGAGAACTCCGATGTGTGCGATAATATTTGCCGCTGAGGCTCTCTGCGTTGCAAGTAATATTATGCCCGTAGTTTTCGGAGTAGTGGTTGCCTACGTTATCGTTGAGGTGTCCGGCAAAATATCCTTCACCGACGCCGTCATCGAAACTCGCGTTGAAACCGCTCGCGAGGGCAAGAGTGCTATTATCGTAAACACCTTCTTTACCGTTCAAATGGATTCCTTTGCCGACGGTATGGAGATAAGAGATATTCTCTGGCCGCCTACCTGCACGGTGCTTTCGATAGACAGAAATCTATCCAATGTGCAACACCAGAGCGATCACGAGCTTCGCAGCGGAGACGTAGTGCATCTCCATTATCAGACCTACGATCCCGAGGAGACCTTCAAGGCTATCTCAGCTCTTCTCGGTGATCAAAGCGAGGACGAGCGCACCCGCACGCATTTCGGAAGTGCGGACCACATCGTACCTCATGACTGATGCTTACACATTACGCTTTATAGACCTTTATACAAAACAAAAGCCGCGGCTCATATCGAGCCGCGGCTTTATTATCTATCGTGCTGACTTAAGCGTTGAAGATCTTCCTTTAATGAAGTCCTAAAACGAGTTTTAGGATGAAGTCACGTTGTGATGAAGTCGAAAACTTGCGTTTTCGGTTGGGATTAAATCCACTTATCGCCGCGGCGATTTCATCCGAGCTTTGCGAGGACTTCATCTGCACAGCAGATTTATTCCACCGTTAGGTGGATTTAATTGCATTTGCGGTGCAAATGCCTCATTCCCACTCAATCGTACCGGTGGGCTTTGGAGTCAAGTCGTAAAGAACTCTGTTGATACCGGGAACCTCGGAGGTGATGCGAGCGGTGATCTTGTGGAGGATGGGATAGGGGATCTCCTCGATGGTGGCACTCATAGCGTCCTTGGTATTTATGGCGCGGATGATTGCGGGCCAGCCTTCGTAACGGCTCTCGTCCTTAACGCCAACGCTCTTGATGTCGGGAACGGTGATGAAGAACTGCCATACCTTTTCTGCAAGGCCGCTCTTTGCGAACTCGTCGCGGAGGATAGCGTCTGCCTCGCGGAGTGCCTCAAGTCTGTCGCGAGTGATAGCACCAAGGCAACGAACACCGAGACCGGGACCGGGGAAGGGCTGACGGTAAACCATAGCGTGAGGAAGACCGAGTGCTTCACCAACTACGCGAACCTCGTCCTTGAACAGAAGAGCGAGAGGCTCAACAAGCTCGAACTGAAGATCCTCGGGAAGACCGCCAACGTTGTGGTGAGACTTAACTGCCTTTTTGCCCTCTGCCTGCTTCTGGCTCTCGAGAATGTCGGGATAGATAGTTCCCTGAGCGAGATAAGAAACGCCCTCAAGCTTTCTTGCCTCGTCAGCAAAAACGTTTATGAATTCCTTACCGATGATCTTACGCTTGCTCTCGGGATCGGAAACACCGCTGAGGAGCGAGAGGAATCTTTCGGTTGCATCAACGTAAACGAGGTTTGCATCCATCTGATTTCTGAATATTTCAACAACGTCCTCAGATTCGTTCTTTCTCATGAGACCGTGGTTAACGTGAACGCAGATAAGCTGCTTTCCGATAGCCTTTACAAGCAAAGCCGCAACAACGGAGGAGTCAACTCCACCGGAGAGAGCGAGAAGAACCTTCTTGTCTCCAACCTGATCTCTTACGATCTTTACCTGCTCGTCAATAAATTTGTTTGCAAGTGCTTCGTTCGTGATACGCTCGAAGCTTTCGGGACGTACGATGTTATGCATAAATTCTCCTTAATTAACAGTATAACTATGTTATAAAGTTACGAATAGATTTTGGATAAATATATTGTACTACATTTTTTTTTATAAATCAACAGTTTTTTTGTTGGAAATGCAAACTTTTTTTGAAAAAATTTGTTGATTTTAGACTATGATTTTCGTCAAAATGACAAAAATTACAATCGTTGACGCAAAAGATTGAAAAAATAATCAATTTGTGATATATTTTAGATAAGGAAATTTATTTTCTTACGGCAGGAGTGATTAAAACGTTCGGGAAATGTCAAAACTTTTTTAAAAAAACTATTGACAATCTGAAATT
>JBGVKA010000246.1:0-3673 GCA_045129715.1 Eubacteriales bacterium
CTTCCAATGCTCTCGGCCACGGACCGAGGAAGGCTTTGATGGCTACGACCTCGCGATCTTCAAAATCCGAACGCTGAGGATAACGGGAAAGCCCCTCTGCTTGTAATTCTTTATATTTGTTTTGCAAAAGGAGGATACAATCTTCCTTTTTATATTTCTTATCTGACATAAGACCTCCGAGAATACAAAAACGCTTTTACTGCAAAAACAGTAAAAGCGTAGCTATCTTGTCAGCATAAATGGGCATAGTACTCCCAACACTTGACGAAAACGGCTACGCTTTTCATATTCAAAAACGTTGTGCGATACACGCACGTACCTTCGCTTGTGCTTGGTGAGTATTCCGACTTATGAAGTCAAGGCTTCAATTACGGTAATGATGGTTGCGACGGATTTGCACCGAACTTCCCCCTGATCCGCGCGAAGCGGAACCAAACTGCGAACAAATATTCAATTAACGACATAACTCATCATTATGCCGAAGCATATTATACCACAAAATTCTGATTTTGTCAATGGATGTGCACATTTTTGGGAGAAAACCGCATAAAAAAGTTTTTTTGCAACAAAACCGTATAAACTTGATAAACGCGGCGAGGACAAGCCCCGCCGCCGTATGTTATTCGGTTAGTGTTTCAATAGCAATTTGCATACCGAGCTTAAATGCATACTCGAAGATGGCTGCTTCGGCGAGGCTTACGTACTCGTCCCAGCAATCGTGGAACTTTTCGAAGATCTCCTTCTGCTCGTCTGTGAAGCTCTTTTCCAAGTCCTCGTGATGCCTTGCCATGTATCCGAGTAGCTCCTTCATCTCCTTTGAATTGTTTATGCTGTCCTCTTGCGGAATGATGTTTCCGTGCCATAGCTCTTTTATCATACTTTTCATAGGTTGTACCTCCTGTTAGCACAACAACATACCACAGAAGAGAGAGGAAGTCCAGCACTTTTTTGAAAATAAATCTAACTTTTTTCACGGAGCTTTTCTTTGACTACTGCGATGCAAATTTTGAGTGTTGAGAGAAGGTGCTTGACTAATCTCTCGAAGTATGGTATACTAACGGCAGAAGAAAAACTCGACACGGGGTGAACCGTTTAGTCACCTGACGGTATGAGTTTGCTATAATCGCGGCTTGGTTTGTTGGCTCGGATTGTTGCTTGACCACATCTTTGACCATCTACGGCTTCGGACTACGTGGAAACAGTGCTTACAAGAGCATCGGAAAGCATCGTTTTTGGACTAAAAAGCATCAAAAAGTCAACAAAAGTAGTCAAAAAAACGATGGCGTATTTGTTCGGGTACTGGAGACCGTGGGTTCGAGTCCCGCCGCTTCGACCAAAAGATAAGGTTATCTCTCAAAGGTAGCCTTATTTTTAATTTTCGGGACTCGAACCTAAAGGTTCTCCGACGGCTCGCAAGCATAGTTTGCTATTCGGCGGTGCGTATGCGCCGAATGACGCAATATACCGCAAGAGGTATGCGTTTACAGATGCGCTCATTAAACTCCTTATTTCTTTCGGGCACTTTCCGAAAAACAGTTATCAACTGTTTTTCCCTCGCTTACCCGCCGCTTCGACCAGAAAGACCGTTTTCAACGGTCTTTTTTCATTGTTTTAGGTATAATAAATTTTCATAAAATTAGACCGTAGTGCTTGTTTTTCACGACGGTCTATCTCTTTGTCTTATGCAGTATAATTTTTATCAAACTTTAAGAGGTCTGTCCTACATTTCGGGACAGACCTCTTAAAAGGGTTCGATTATTGAAAAAGGAAATATGTTATCTCCTCGCCGTTTCGTTGAGTGAGTTTTCTTTGGCTACAGCGATGTAAAAACTTGATATTCTTCAAGAATTTTTGCTGTGAAAGTTAGCCTATACTCAAATCCCAAATACCATCGTTTTCCTCGTACCAAGGAGTTTCGGTTCCTGGGGAGGTAGTTATAATATCTGCGGATTTAATTTCTACAATTTCAATTTCGGGGTTAGTGTAGTTTTTCATTGTTTCTACCTCCTTATTTATTAGTTACCAAAGCTCTGTATGCTTCTGCAGACTTGCAGTAGTTATAAAGCTTCTCAACGAGGCGTACGAGGTTTTCATTGCTCTTAAATTCATCATCTGTAGTTACAAAATCGTAATAGCTGTTTATATGCCAAGTTCCGCTATTCGTACCATCGGTGTACGTGATCTCATTTATCATCTGATATGCAAATAGAGATACCTCTGTATAGTAGTGAGTGTTTTCACCTATGTTCATTGTTCCAACGGTATATTCAAGCGTTGTATTACCGGACTTGAATGTGTATCCGTCAGCCGTTACTCCATCAGGAAGAACGAAGCGAACCGCAGGCTTTTCTTCGAGAACTATTACAACTCCCCAAAGACCGTCATCCGCATCAGTATTACCTTCAACCTTAGCAAAGGTATTTTTGTAATCTCCGAGAATTTCATCGATAGCATTTACAACCTCGGTCTTATCCTCTGTGTCAAAGTAAACGTAAGACGCTTTGATGTATGAAAGAACATCCTTTACGAGAGTCTTTTCTGTCTCATTTGCATCGGATGCAAGAACCTTCATTGAATACTTAGGAATGCTCATAGTCCAAGTTCCGTTAAAGTCCTTACCGCCAACCGTTACAGTTGCTTTAAGAACTACGTTTCTTGCCGCCTCGGAAGCAGGCATTGGAATTGTAATATGATAATACTGATTTCCGTCATCAAGAGTCACTATATTTGCATCGACATAGGAATCCCAAAGGGTTACCCAAGCCGACGTATCGAGAATTATTTTTCCGCCGCTGAGAGTGTAGCTGACGTCAAGCTCTCCCTCTGCACCGGGGAAGAGGGTTACGGGATTGCGAGTGAGCTTTTCTTTTTCTATTCTGAAATCACATTCGTCAAAGCTGAAGCTTACCGTAATATCGCGAGCAGAGCTCACCTTACTCTCGCTGATAAGCTTTTTAGCCATATCAAGATCGGTGGCTATAAATTTAACGTTCTCAAAGTTAAATGCGAAGGTCTTCCCGGAGCCTGCCGATGAAGAGCCGCTATAATTAACGAGAGCGGAGTCTCCGATATATACTGCACCGTTTTTAACGGTAAGACGGGTATCGCCCTCGGGCGTTGCCGTTGCTCTCGCCGAGAAGAGCGAGTCCTTGACGTAAAGCTTATATCCCGAAAGATCGAGCGTTACCGCGGAAAGCTTTTCAAGTCCTGCGAACGCCTCGGTTACGGTGTAGCTTGCATTCGCGGTAACGGTATCACCGCTCTTCGCTGCGGAAAGTGCCGAAGAAAGACTGTCGTATCCGATCGAGCCTATCGAGAACGGCTTATCCGACGTGGGAGCCTTATACGTCGTTCCGTCGTTATAAAGAGCAATATGGATATCCGAGAGGAAAGCCTCCGTCACGCGCTCCGTCACGCTAAGCTCCGATATATAGATCGGAGATTCCTTATCTCCGTCACCGGCAAGAGAAACGGTGAGAGACTTGGTCGTAAGAGCGGTGGAGCCGTAAAGAGGATCGAGCACCGTATACTCAAAGCTTATTTCGGTCCATTCGTTTGCCTTCGTATAAACTGTGAAATACGTGTAATCAAAGTCGAGGATCTTATGAGTGGCGTTGGTTGCGCCGCTGAGCTTGAGATTTATCTCTCTTGACACCGTATCGAAGACCTTAAG
>JBGVKA010000247.1:0-3437 GCA_045129715.1 Eubacteriales bacterium
AAAAGTCAGTGTTTTCAAGGGATTTGGGCGTTTTTCAAAATTTTAGATTTGAAATCGGTGGTTTGCACCCGAAACTGGCGCGCTACCAACTGCGCTACACCTCGTTTTGATGATTTTTATGCGATTTTCTGTAAGTGGTCAAACATGTGGTCAGACCGAAAATTTGCGAACTTTTAAGACTTCGGGAGAGCCAAAAAAGTCAGTGTTTTCAAGGGATTTCAGCGTTTTTCAAAATTTTAGATTTGAAATCGGTGGTTTGCTCCCGAAACTGGCGCGATACCACCTTCGCTACGCCTCGAAATCTCACACGACATAGATTATAATATACGAAGTTCGAGTCTGTCGGCTTGCCAGCAAGCACGAACGAGTATATTTCAAGGAATGTGCGAAAACCCTCGGTTTTCGGGGTGGTGCCGAAAGGCAACACGGTTAATTTCACGCATCGGGAAATTAACATCACATAGATTATATCACAAGAAAATTGGTTTGTCAAACGTTTTGCGAAAATATGTTGGCGTTTTTATAAAAATATGTGTGTGGAATGAGTTGTATTACAAATCGTAAAGCAAGAGCTCGTTTTTGAAAATGAATGAGCTCAGTACAGTACCGAGCTCATTCACAAACAACTTAATATTTAATTTTGTCTAAACTTTTGGGTTCGCTTCGCTGCGGTATCTCTTTTAAGCTTGAAGTTTTTCGGGTGTGTTAATTTCTTGAATTTCGATTGTCGACCGGAGTTATTAAAAGCTCTTTCGCGTTAAGCCATCAGTCTTCGTCGAAATATCTCTTGTAAAGAGGTGTTTCGGAGTTTTGCTTATTTATGAGGCGGTATGCCTCGGGACGTCTTTGGCTGAATCTCGTTTTTCGCATTGAGTGAGAAGGGTAGTAGCTTTCGGAGCCGTATTGTGGATGAGGCTCCTTCTTTATATCTACCTCTGCGATAGCGATACCTTCGCTGTCGCGTTTGCAGGATGCGAGAATTTTTCCCATATTATCGACTATGCAGCTCGGATCGTTTTCCTCCCACAAGCCGTGTCGATACGTGCACATACCTGCCGCGATGTAAACGCTGTTTTCATAGGCTCTTGAAAGACCGTAAACGTTCTCCCAACCGTAGGTGGGGCAGGCAATGAGATCCACGTCCGCGAGCGCAAGCTCTCTTGCGGCTTCCGGGAATTGCATATCCCAGCACACGAGCATTCCGATCTTTCCAAGCTTGGTTTCAAAGACCTCAAGTCTATCCCCGTGTGAAAAATGGAGCTCCTCGCCTGCGGGAAGATGTACCTTTTTATGAATTCCGACTATTTTGCCTTCGTCGTCAAACAGAACTGCGGTGTTGTACGGCTTTCCGTCTATTGAAAGCGCAAGTCCTGCAACTATATGGATACCGTGCTTCTTCGCCGCGTTGGAAAAACGTTTCACGCACTCTCCGTCAAGTGTCTCCGTGTATTCGAATCTCATATCTCCGAGGGCTATATGGGCGTTGACGGTTTCTATCGTAACGCAAAGCTCGGCACCCTGACGTGCCGCCTCGTCTATCAGCTCAAGACAACGCTCGACCGATCTTTCTCCCATAGCCTTAAGCTCTGAAAGTGTCGGTAATTCCTTAAATCTGTTATACGTAACAGGGGCGTATTGCTGTAAAACTGCTATTTTCATTTTGGTCCTCTTTTTGCTTTTGTAGAAAAAATGTAAAACATAGTTGTCGTTTTGATATATTGCGACGCTTTTCTTGCTTAAAAAAACAATTTCGGTTTGGATTTGTTAGAAAAGCACCGCACCAAATGATCGCTTTATTATATTATATCAAACAAATTTAAACTTTTCAACAGAAAAGAAAATTATCCGAAATTCAATAACAGAATAGATATACCGCCTAATATTAAAACGCAAATTTCTTTTTTTGAAAGCTTTTCCTTAAACAGAATTGTCGCCGAGACGGTTGAGAGCAGGATAACGCCGATATTCAGCGTAGGGAAGAATATTGCACTGTCAAGCAGACCTGCGAGTAAGGTGTTGAGCAAATTGCAACAGCCGAAGAATGCTCCGACTAAGGCGGCAACGGTGAGCTTACGGGCTTGCAGTACCTTGGTGTCAGTTTCGCTGCCCTTCGTCATCAGAGCAAATAGCAGGGATATTCCCGCAGCAAGCAGGAATGCGATGAGAAGAAATATAGGACGTTGGTCGGCATAATCGGATTTTTGTTGTACCTTTTGTACGATACCGAGACCGCCCGAGGCAAGCATAGCTATCACGAGGGGGATGAAATAATACGCCTTTGCGGAGCTTTCGTTTCTGTTAACCTTAAGTCCCGACAGAACGACTGCCGCCACCGCCGAGAAAATTCCAAGAAGGTCGACGAACGAAAACGCCTCGTTCCATATTATTGCACCCGAAAGAGTCGGGAAAATAAATCCCAAGGAATATACCGTGGAGCAGGCGGCAGTATTTCCCTTCGAGAGAGCCGCCGTATAAAACCACTGCGCGAGGATGAGTAAAAATCCGTATATCAAGGAGTATAAGAGCGTTGCGGACGCTACGGATACGAGCGAGACCTTTCCAAAGGAAAGTATCGCGATAGCACCGAATAAAAACAGAATGCTTTGGCAGGAAAAGAACGCCTTCGTTTTGAAGTGAACGTGAGACAGATCCTTAGAAAGCAGGTTGCGTCCGGTGGACAGTACAACGCTGAGTGCCAAAAGAACGTAAGTCATTATACCTCTCCGCGTATTATTTCGTGCAGCTTTTCACTGAGTATTTTTCTGTTATCGTCGTCAACGAGGCTGAAGCGGTTGCCGTCGTTCGGAGTGCTGAGATAATTCCATACGCAGTAGGGGATATCCCATTCCTTAAGGATCGATATCACGTCGCGCATCCAGCTTTCGCGCCATTCTATCCTTGCGTGGCGGATGGTTCCAAACTCACCGCACCAAAGGATCTTGTCGGGATGCTTTTCGATAAACTCCTTTGCAGGTGCCATATAGTCGCGCAAAAAGCGGACGTCCATAACATCGTACTTTTCGTATTCGTTCACGCCGTATACGACTCTGTGATAATCTCTGTACCTTTCAATGTCCTCGCAGGGATATGGCATTTTTCTGTTATAAAACAGCTGAGGAGCCTGCAAAACGCCCTGCTGGTGCGTGAATTCGTGAGGCGCATAGCAATGGAACGTGTATACGATATTTTCATCGTCGTAAACCTTAACGAAGGGAAGGCCGGGAGGGTTGTTCCACTCAATACCGCCAACCACGATCAAACGCTCCGCATTCTTTTGGCGTATAGCGTCGATAGTGCGCTGAGCGAGAGAATTCCACTCATCCGCCGTAGCGTTTACCACCTCGTTAAGAAGCTCGAAAACGACGTCGTTCTGACCTGAAAACTCGTCCTCCATCATCGACCAGAAGGCAATGAAGCGAGCCTGCAATTCCTCGTCC
>JBGVKA010000248.1:0-5343 GCA_045129715.1 Eubacteriales bacterium
ACCGTTCGCCTTACGGATGGCTTTACCGACTTCTCCTTCCAACCCGACCTGAATGAAGAAAACCTTTTCTTCGAGAAGATCGAAGACGGTCGTATTTACGGCAACGATGAGGTCGATGCCATTGCTAAGAACGGCGAGATCACTCTTAACGGCTCCATCACTACCACAGGTGCGGGAACCGCAGTGCTCTCCGATCCCATCGAGCTTTGCACACTGACCCTTGAAAAGGGTACGTACACCTTTACCTGCTTCGATGAGCCCAACCGTCAGGAATATTACGCCGTAGGCACCTACGACGGCAATACGTGGTATGCCGACTGGGAAGAGGCGCCCTATAACCCCAACGGCGATACCTCTCTGCTCGGTCGTACCGTGACCATCACCGAGGAAACCGCGGTTACTTTCTATATCTATCTGTGCGAAGGCGCAGAATTGGATAACGTGAAGGCACAACCCGTCCTTGTTCCCGGCACCGAACCCGGTGATTATACTGTGGGGCTCCTTGGCTGATAGAGAAAATATGCCCCCGCTTCATTTGGGCGGGGGTGTTTTGGAATTTATGAGAGAGGAGTAACTTATGAAACGAATTTTAGCGACCATAATCGCCCTGCTTTCGGTGCTCCTTGCCTTACCCGTGTCGGCTGTCGAAAAGGATATAGAGGATATCATCTACGACGAGATCATCCAAGCGGTGGATATCAAGAATTATCCCGCACTTTTAACCGACTCGGAAATTTATCTTTTGAGACTCATGGAGACGGGCTATGGCGAAAAAGGATTTGAAAGCGGGAGCGCCTTGTATCTCTATCTGTATAACCCTTCCTGTAAAGAGATCACCGCCTCGGAGCTGAATTCCGTGCAGATGGCAACAGCGTGGGATGATGAGGGTATGCCCACCGATTTCAAAAAATACGGACTGACGATCGAGGGCTCGGCACTCAACGGCTTGTACATAAGAGCCAAGGTCAACGTTTCCGCAAAAACGTTGGCGACGCTCGTTGACGGTACCCGCCGTTACGGCATTACCGAGTTCGAATTGCATGAGAACGGCAAGTATAACGCCAAAGCCTATGAAGAGGGCTATATTTATGAATTCTCGGGCTATGGAGATTCTCTCAAATGTACAAAAACCGATTTCTTGACACTTACTCTTGACGTACATCAGACGTCGTATATCTTTGATGGAAAATCAAAACCGAGTGTTATGGCGATCGATTATCAAAACCAATTGAATTCCGTTTATTTTTCTGTCCCCCAAAAGGTGGAAGAAGCGTATGGCAATTTGTACTCTATTAAGTATGAATATACAAAGACTTACACCAATCCTATTATCGTTACTACCAACAAAGAATTATCCGATCAATTGAAGGATCATATTGAAAACGGTTCGTATATTTCGGATTTGTATTTGTGTACATCTAAAGCAGTTGGATTATACACAGGTCTTCCCGATAGTCTATATGCGCAATATCCTTTTGGAAAAGCAAAAGATGAAGAATGGTGGGATTCTTATCAAGGCTGTATAACTCTGTGGCGAGGCGAAGAAATGTGGACAGACGGCAATTTTTATCTTCCTGCTCTTGTGTATTTGGTAAACGAATTTGTTGAGGATCAAGTCGTGGTTTCTTCTGAAACGTTACAGTCAGATTTTATTGAGTATAGTAAAAAGGATATTACATCACCTTTGTTTAAAGGAAAATACAGTTATGATCTACTGGATCAATATTCCGAGTGGGCTTACTTGGGTGATTATGTTGAGGAAGTGAAAACAAGGGATGATCTTTTTGACGTTGAAGATTGGAAGGATGGATACAAGTGGTATGAATTGCCGCTTGTCGATTGGCTTTCTTCAAATGAAACGGTAACTGACGTTCCGTATTTTGAGAAGGTAACTTATAAAAACACTTTATCCTCGACGTTTGGAGAAGATTATTTGGTATCGGATATAGATATTGACGGGCTCTCGAACTATTGCAAAGAAGCTGAAAATAATGAGGAGATCGTTTATATTTTGCGCTATGCTTTGACCGATGATTATGCAAGCTCTAATATGTCGTACGAGGGTTGTGGAAATAATGGTGGGCTTGCCACAGATACATTTATGTTTCAGACCAGCGTGTATTGTGATTTTGATATTATTCAGCTCGCATTCGGTAACGACCCCGAGAATTTGACTGTGTTTGGAGTCGTGTCTTCTCCGACTGACGGCTTTGTTGACGTTACTCCGCCCAAAAAGGATGAAGAAGAATTCGATTGGGAGGCACTGTTCCGCAAGATCCTTGCTATCGTCATGATCTTCGTGGCGGTGCTTGTTATCGTTTGGCTCATCGGCAAGCTCGGTGAGATCGGACAAGCTAAGACCAATCGCGAGATTCGCAAATATCTGAAGAATCAAAATAAAAATCAAAACCGACGAAAATAAGCTGACTGCGCGGCAGTCCTACTGAGAGGTATAAATGAAAATCTTAAAAAACGTCTTAAAGCTCCTTCTTTTTCTTGTGCTCCTGCTGATCGTGGGCTATTTCGTCCATTGCTTCCACTATTGCTAAGGGGGTACCATGAAGAAAATCAAAGCATACATAAAATCCCTTCGTTCCTATGATTACGTTCTTACGACTTTCTTTTTGCTCTCGGTAGGGCTGACCGCATGGCTCTACCGTGCGTCAGTCGTCCGCACACTGAACTCCCTGTGGGATTTCGGCATGTCTGTGGCGTATTACTTCTGTTGCCTGTTCGGCTTTGAGGATGCCATTGTACCAACGGTAACACAGCTCCCCAAGATCAACGTCCTCGAATATCTCCCCTATAACTTCGATGAGATTCTCCGACGACTCAAAGCTATGTGGTTAGTAGTCTTTAATGGCGAGTGCTTCACGGCGTATATGCGTAAGCTCGCCAATTTCATCAATGATTTTTCGGTCATCCTCATGCTCGTGGTCCCCGTTATTCTGATCCTGTGGCTGGTCGCCAAACAGCGCATTCTTGCCCCGAATGTAGATAAGCACGGCAAACAGACCAAACCCATGAGGAAGTTTGAGGGCAAGCCCCTCGGTGCCATTCTCGCCGCCCGTGGCTGGCTTGGTGAGCTTTTCCGCACCTTCCTCGACCAAAAGCGTTACCTTTACCCTATCACCCTTGTATGGCTACTTAATTTCAATATCCTTACTATCGTTATCGGCGTACTGGCGTATTACTTCTATTTTGCTATCGCCTTTGATTTCCTTAACCTGATCAGTATTCAAGTCTGTAAGCTCCTGCTCGATGTGTTCATCCTGCTGGCAAGCGCCCCCATTCCGTTTTGGATCGCCGCGGCGTATATCGTCCTTCGCAAGCTCCGTCAGCATATCGGATTTGAAAAACTGGATAAATTTGAGGGGAAGGTCCGCGACTTTATCCGATCACAGCCTATCTGCATTTTGATCTGCGGTCTTATGGGCTCCAAGAAAACCACCACGGTCACCGATATGGCACTTTCGGCAGAAGTTATGTTCCGGGAAAATGCCTTGAAGCTCCTTATGGAACAGGATTCCAAATACCCCAATTTCCCGTGGATCAATTTCGAGGACAAGCTCAAAGACGCTTTCCGACACCATAGGATATATTCGCTGACCACAGCCCGCGACTGGGTAAGAAAAAAAGAACAGCGCTTTCTGCGTTGTCCCGAAAAAAAGTATATCTTCGATTATAATATCGAGCGGTATCGCTACGAGTACGACAATAAGCTCAAGGTTGAAACCGTGTGGGATGTCATGGAAAACTACGCACAGGCGTATCTGATCTATACCATCCAAAGTAGCTTGATCCTGTCCAATTACTCCATCCGAACCGATAATGTCCTCGTAGATACGGGTAACTTCCCGATCTGGAGCAGTGATTTCTTCCGTAAGGATCCGCGAACCTCGGAGAGAGATAGCCGCTTTGCTCATATCCTTGACAACGATCTACTGCGCCTTGGCAAACAAATGCTGAAAGATAATCCCAACCGAGGATCCTTTGAGTTCGGCGTTGTCGTCATTACCGAGATCGGAAAAGAGCGCGGTAATAACCTCACCTTGCAGGAGCTCAAAAAGAAGGTTGACGAGTGTAACCAAAAGAATGATTTGTTTAACTACGGTCTGAAGATGATCCGCCATAAAGCAACCGTCTGCGGCATCCCCTTCGTCTGTGTGATTGCCGACGAGCAACGCGCGGAATCCCTCGGAGCCGATGCCCGCGACCTGTATAGCGTCATCCACATTCGGGAATCCTCTCCGTTCCGTCTCGTCATGCCTTGGTACTTCGTCGAGGAACTGGCGCATGATATCTTCTATCCCGTGTTTAACCGCTTCAACATTCAGTATAAGGCAAACCGCGGCGATACCTGCCTTTCCTTCAGCGTCATTCATAATGCCATGTCGGCAATGCACAACGGATATAGGAACACCTATAACCTGTTCGGTATCAGCGAGCTGAAATGTGAGCTGGAAGCGGGCAACCTCGATGGCGATTTCAAAAAGGCATCGTACTACATATCCAGTAAAAAGGACTATTCGGAGCGCTTCTCCACCGACTGCCACCGCCAGCACTTCGAGGTCATGCTGAAAAACGCCCTCGTCGGTCTTGACGATTACCCGACCTATGAAAAGGTGATCGCCAGCGCCTTTGAGTTTAAACAACAAAATTCGTATTTCATCAACGATATGGAAAATATTACTGCGGCGTAATAAAGGAGTGAAAATATGCCCAAAAAGAAAAGCCCCGGCAAAAAGCCGAGAAAAGAAACATACCCGCATTTTCGATATTATAAGCCCTCGAAACATCCAACGTTGGTTGTGGGAGAGCAAAACGGAAGTAAGGGTGATGAATACCGTTACAGAAAAGTCATGCATAGTGAGCGAGACGGTAGGCATTTGAATGAAAAAGTCTAT
Organism: Eubacteriales bacterium; assembly: GCA_045129715.1. Classification (GTDB taxonomy): domain Bacteria; phylum Bacillota; class Clostridia; order Oscillospirales; family CAG-272; genus UBA1740. The sequence continues at coordinate 4,908 of JBGVKA010000248.1, forward strand.
CCGAATCCGAATCCCAAAGATAAGGAGCCAATGTACATAGGTAAGCGAGTTCGGCATGATGCAAAAACAAAATTTGAAAAGGATCCTCTTCCGTGGAAATATCCGAAAAAGAAATAAAAAAGTAAGCAGTCCCACGGGCTAAGCTTATGCCGCCCATTCATGAGTACATTTAAGTACTTCCTGCTTACAGACAATATTATATCATATCTTTGTGTAATTGTCAAGAGGCTGATTTGCAAGATCCCGCCGCGGAGAATTTGTGCAATGTTCCCAACTCTCCCAGCGCGATCAGCGCCGCATGAGCTATGGCTAATTGTAGAAAATAACCAAAAAGAGAAGCCCGGCATCTGCCGAGCTTTTCTTTATTCGTTGTCGATTTCAATAAAAATCTTGTTGTCCTCACAGTAGATATAGCGAATGTCTTTTTCTTTGGCTT
>JBGVKA010000249.1:0-2951 GCA_045129715.1 Eubacteriales bacterium
TACGACTTGTCAACGGTCATCGAAGCTGCGTCTACCACTCTTATCCATTCTCCGTTAACGAAGAGCTCGATATAAGTCTCGTTACTTCTCGTTGCAAGCTTGCCGTTTATCTTATCCGTCGGATTTCTGAAATCGTAGATGTTCAGAGTGTAAAGCCTCTGAGCCTTCTTGAGCTCGATTTCAAGAACGTAAGAATTGCCCTTGTCAAGCAACGCGTATCTCGTATTTTTCTTTCCGTCAAATGCGTTTTCAAGCGGATAAGAGGTGTAAACCGTAGATCCCGTAGCCGAAAGTGACTTAACGTTATCCGTAAAGGCGTTAGTTGAGGCACTCTCACCCGTGGATCTCACGCCGGAGCAGGTTATCTCATAGATGGAAATTCCCTGTCCGCTACCGTCTGTACAGCTGATTCTTATTCTTTCAGCCTTCGCGCCGCCAAGATCAAACGCACTCGCGCGTCCGTTCGAATCCGCGACTCTATCGGACCATATCGGCATAGAAGGAGCCTCTAAAACGGTTATCCATTCACCTGCGTGATAAAGCTCTACGACAAGATCCTTCATTCTCGGCTTTCCGTTATCACACCAATCGTATATTTTGAGATCGTAAAGCGAGTAAAGAGCGTCAAGCTCACACTCGAATACTACTCTGTTAGTACCCGTAGGCTTGAGCGCGAATCTTCCGTCGTGAAGACCGTATTTACCGTCTGTAAGTCCCGCATATCCGTATGCGGAGCCAACGATAGTATCGGTTCCCGTGATGGATACGCCCTCCAAAATATTGTTTCCGTTTCCATCGTTCTTCTTTTTGCCTGAGCACATTATTTCGTATATGGAAACGCCCTTTGCCTCAGAACCGTTAAGGCAGGTCATTCTTATCTTCTCCGCCTTAGCTCCGCCAAGCGCAAACGCACTCGGTGTGCCATTTGAATCGGGAGTTCTCTTATCCTTTTGGGGCATGGATACGGAATTTATTACCGTCAACCATTCACCGTTATAATAGACCTCGACTGTAAACGATTTTATTCTCGGCGTATTTCCGTCGCAAAGATCGTAGATCTTGAGCTCGTAGAGATCGTAGACCTCACCGAGATCGCATTCAATAACGAGATTTTGATTTCCCTCGTCCTTAAGAGCAAATCTTCCCTTAAGGTGCTCAAAGCTACCGTCCGTCAGCTTCTCGTATCCGAACGACGTACCGAACGGAGTAAGATTTCCGCTAAAGCTCTTGCCTACAAAAACGTTATCTACGTCCATCTTCTTTTCATCGACTAAAATTCCCGATGCCGTCATTTCGTAGAGAGTGATGCCCTCCGTAGCCGTATCGTTTGACGCTACGACTCTGATCGCATCCGCCGCAACATATCCAAGCTTTATGGAGACGTACGTGAGAGACTCCGCATCATCCCTCTTTTTAGCGGCAACCACTGCGCTCTTTCCGTCAAGCCTTGCAGCTTCGGTCCAAATACCATTGTTGAGAACGTAAACAACTATAATGTCACCTGCGCGAGTATGCGAAAGACTTCCCGAATAATCGTAAAGCCTTACCTCGTTTATGAGGTAGGTGTTGCCGAGGTTTACCGTACCGTCAAGCACGTCGGTCACGCTCTTGGTCGAATAACGCGAAGCGTGCTGGTTCGTGGTACCGTCCGGCTGCTTATACAATCCGCCGTCGGTAAGCTTATCGTAGCCGTAAGCGGAGCTCCATATATTAGTGGGAGCGTCGGGATTCGGCACTACGGTAAGTCCGAGAAGGATATTTGATACCCAACCGTTAGCACCTCCCTCGGATGAAGAAGCCTCGGTCCTTATTCTGTTAAGCTCGTACAGCTCTCCCTCCGTATCGAGAAGATTGCTGACAAGAGACAGTGCGTATTTATCCGTTTCGGAATAGCCTTCGTATATAAGAACGGGATAATTGCTTTCAAGAACGGGAGTGTAATCCCCTTCTCCCTCTGCCATTTTCCAGAGCTTATAGGTTTTCGCGTTGTCGGTAGCCTTGACTATAACCTGAAGCTCGTCGTCACCGAAAACGTTAGCCTCGTAATCCTCAACGTGCGCTACAACGTCTATAGGATTAAGGTAGCATATTGCACCCTTGCTCTCGTTTCCCGATGCGTCGTACGCCTTGACCTTGAAGGTAAATCTTGAATTTATATGCTCCTCGTCAGGAGTATAAACGAAGGATGAGGAGTTAACGGACGCAATGAGAGTATAGTCTGCATCGTTATCAAAGGCGACGTAAAGGTTATAGCCGTATACGTTTGCGGTCTTACTCCAGGAAAGAGTTATAGGACCGAAGCCTTCTCTCTCGGCACTTATTTTCGATACGTCATCAACCTCTTTTGGAACGGTGAAGCCTGAAATGATATAGGTTTCTCCCTTTTCCGTATCAAAGGAAATAAGATCCCTTCCGCTAACGTCAAATTTGACCTTTTTACCCGATGCCGTCGTCACCGTCGCACTCGTTATACCGCTATACGATACAGAAGCGCGCTCGCCTGCGTTTGAGGTTATATTGAAGACAGTTGCAACACCGTCCGACCATTTAGCCGAAACCCCAAAATTACCTCTTGCAACGAGTCCCGTGTACGAGCCCTCGCTCCAAGCGGAAGGAAGTGCCGCCAAGGGAGCTATGTATCCCTCGTGGCTCTGAAGGAGCATTTCGGTAATGCCTGCGGTTCCGCCAAAGTTTCCGTCGATCTGGAACGGAGGATGAAGATCCCAAAGGTTAGTAGCGGTTCCCTCGGAGAGAAGCTTGTTAAGGACCTGATAGGTTCTGTCTCCCATTTTGGTTCTCGCCCAAGCGTTAAGTCTGTGTGCCATACCCCAACCGGTGGCCTTGTCTCCTCTTTCGGTAAGAGTTACTATAGCCGCATCGAGCCAAGCCTCAGTGGTAGAATTAATGATATTTCCGGGGTAAAGACCAACGAGCTGAGATATATGTCTGTG
>JBGVKA010000250.1:0-4015 GCA_045129715.1 Eubacteriales bacterium
AAACGGCATCTTCGTGCAGGAGTTGATAGCCGCCGTAATGCCTTCCTTCATCCCCGATGAATCGGGGCCGACTCCGTGTGCTACGCCCGAGTGAGCGTGTCTGCCGTCGGGAGTTGCACCGAGGATCTTCGCCGCCCTCGGTGAGTAAACGAAGGTAAGAATAACGGGCTTTCCGTGACCGCCCCAGCGAGTTTCGTATTTTAAATACATATCGGCAAAATCACTCATAACGCGCTTCGCCATAGCATCGGCTTCGTCATTGTCCATACCGTATTTTGGAATGGATTTGAGCTTCATTCTGAGCTCCTCGTAGCCTTCAAAGTCCGCAAAGAGGGCTGCAATCAGCTCTTCTGCGGTACAGATCTTCTCATCAAAAACTGCTTTTTTTATGGCGTAGAGTCCGTCTGCAACGTTCGGAAGACCGAGATGCGTACCGCCGTAATCGTGGTATTTGACACCGCCGGCGTGCATATTGCGGCCTCTTGCGAGGCAATCGTCAAGCATGCTTGAGATAAGATACGACGGTCTGTTTTTCTGATATAATTCGCTGTAAACGTCCTGCTCGTAGAGGAATATATTCGTTATCCTCGTGCATTCGGTGATAAAATCCTTATAAAATGCTTCAAAATCGGAATATCCCGCAAGACCTTTTTCGGATTTAAAGTATGAATACTCATTACCCGTCAAAAGACATTTTCCGCCGGTTATCATGAGCTCAAGCATCTTAGGAACGTTTTGCCAGCCTATGTAAAGCAGATCGGAGGTCATTCCTTGAATACCGACCTCCATACATCCTCCGCAAGCGTATTCTACGGCATCCTCGAATGGTGCTCCCGCTTTTACGAGCGATCCTATGACGGAGGGATCGTAAAGTATCTGAGCTCGGTTGTTTCCGCTCATCATAAATCTTGCCGATATCTTCATAAGCTCCTCGGGAGGATCCTTTGGCAAGCGAACGTAGATCGAGGGATGCGTGATGTCAAGGTCCATAATGGACTGTATCATAATATACGTAAGGGGATTGACCGCAGAGCTTCCGTCCTTGTGCGTTCCTCCGACAACAATAGCCTCAACCCATCTGTCCGCGCGGTAAATTCTCTCGTTGAGTCTTAAAAACAACTCGTCAATGATCTCCTTTGCATCCTCAAGCGTGCATTTTCCACTCTCAAGATCGCGCTCAAGATACGGCCACAAATAATAATCAAGTCTTCCGGGACCGTTTCCGCCGAAAGGATTTTCGCGCATGACCACGATGTGCTGCATAAAGAAGGATTGAACTGCTTCCTCAAAGCTTTCCGCAGGCAAGCGCGGAACCTTTCTCATACGCTCCGCAAGATCTTTGTTTCCAAGCTTCTCGTAATATTCTATATGCTTGTCGTTATATTCCTGCATAGCGTCAAGCATTAGTATAACGCCGTTATAAAATTCCTCGGCTTCCTTATCTCTCGCGGTCTTAAGAGCATCCTCAAAGAGCTTCCTGTAACCCTCTGTACCGTAGGTAAGTATTCTGTCAAAGAACCAAGTTATATGTCCGCGTGCCGTCTTGGATATCAGCTGGTTTCTGAAGAGCTCGTCACAGCTCGGGATATCCTCTTTGAACCTTATCTCTGCCTCCGCGAAGCAGTCGAGCTCAGGGCAGTGCTTTTCTACGGGCTCCTCGCGATTGTAATATATTCTGCCGCCTATTCGGTCGTCCTCGTATGCAAATACAGGCTGGTTTTGAATGGCAAATGCCATTGCGCGGGCAAGCTTTTCTGCGTGAGGCAGATCGGAAAACTCGTTGAGCGCAGAGGAGTGATAGTCCTTCATAAAATGAGTGGGCATTCCCGCCTTTCCGCGTACCATTGCGTCGTATTGGAGCTTTTTAATTCTTTCTGATATCAAAAGATCACCTTCTATCAATATTCAATAGGATTTATAGATAATTTTACTAAAAATAGATGCTACATCTTGATTTTATCATAAAATTGTGCTAATATCTATGTATAATTATGCTTAAAAAAATGTAAAATCGGCTCACTCGCCGCAGAAGAGGAAGCAAATGGAATGATAGGAAACGATTTGGTCTATCACTATAAGAGCACGGTAACGTTCAAAAACGAGCTTGATAACGTTCACACCTTCGTTATGCAAAATTACAAGATCGGTATGCATTTCCAGGACTTTTTCGAGATAAATATCGTAACTCGGGGAAAAGGAGTGCATTATATAGAGGATAATTCTATAGATGCCGAGATAGGTGACGTTTTTATAATTCCTCCAATGGTAAAGCACGCGTATGCAGGCGGTGACGGATTTGACGTTTTTCATATTTTGCTCAGTGATAAATTTATAGAGAAGAATATGAACGAGCTTCAGCTTTTGCCATCCTTCTTCACGCTTTTTACCGCAGAGCCTCTTATAAGAGCGAAGACCGACAGTGCGCTCCACCTGAGACTCAAAAGGGAACAGTTTGACGTCATCAAAGGTATGCTTGATCAAACGCTCGGCTTTTCGGACTACAACGTTTCGTTCGATTCGGTCATGCGAAGCGGATACGCGCTTGCCGTCATTTCCTCACTTTGCAGAGCATACACCGAAAACAACGAAAGCGACTCCTTGAATAAAAACGAGGATGAGGCTTTTATGAATGCAATATCGTATATTCACGAGAGCTATCATAAGAAAATAACGATAGACGAGCTTGCAAAAATAGCTTGCCTTTCACGAAGCACGTTCGTGAGAAAGTTCAGAAAAATATGCAAGGCGTCGCCGATCGAATATATAACCGTAAGGCGAATCGAAGCTGCTGAATATATGCTTTTGAATACGAAGTATTCAATCCTTGATATAGCCTTTAAATGCGGCTTTTACGATGCCGCGCATTTCTTCCGCGCATTTTCGGAGTATAACGGAATATCACCGTCGGCATACCGAAAAAACGGCGGCAAAAAGGCGTAACGGCATTATGAGAGTAGCGTAGCGGGGTTTAAAGCTGTCTGAAACCAAAAAACGCGAGGAAAGCACCGATAATTATTGACACGGCGCGTTCGTTTTGGTATAATACACGCGATAGGATATTTATTTAAGCTGCGGAATCGAGTCCGCAAGATCAAAGTGCCCGATCGGCATATGGGCATATGCACGAAACGAAAGGAGAGATAAAATGAACGCGTTTAAGGAAAAGGCGTATGCAAAGATAAATTTGTATCTTGACGTCGTAAGCAAGCGAGACGACGGATTTCACGAAATAAAGACAGTAATGCATACGGTTTCGCTCTCCGACGACGTAACGGTAGCCGTTTTGCCGTCAAATAAGCTTTCCATTGAGCTTTTCGTAGACGGTGCGATATTTCTCCCGACAGATTCAAAGAATTTAGCGTACAGAGCGGCAGAGCTCTTTTTCGAGAGATTGGGAGAAACGGCAGCCGTTCGCATAAGGCTCGTGAAAAGAATACCTATATCCGCAGGACTTGCGGGAGGCTCCTCGGATGCCGCCGCGGTTCTCAGAGCACTAAACAGACTCTATAAAAGACCGTTTACGCAAAAGGCTCTTATGAATATGGGTGCCGAGCTCGGAAGTGACGTGCCGTACTGTATCGTCGGTAAAACTGCATTATGCGAGGGCAGAGGGGAGCGCATTACGAGACTTGGGTGTGCACCGAGCTTGAACGTGGTAGTCGCAAGCGCGGACGAGCGCGTTTCAACTCCCTTGGCGTATTCCGCGCTCGACCTTAAATATTCCGATTTCAAGTCCTACGATGCATCGGAAAACGAAGAGCATCTCTCGGAGCTGATATCATCGCTCGATAACGGAGAAATTTCGAAAAACGGACTCTTCAACGTTTTCGAAAGCGTGGTTTTCGATAAATGCCCAAAGGCGAAGGAGCTTAAGAGCATTATGATTTCCTTGGGTGCCGAGACAGCTATGATGAGCGGAAGCGGACCGTCCGTATTCGGTGTTTTCAAGACCGAGAGTGAGGGTAAGAATGCTTGTAAAAAGCTTGAAGGTGCAGGATATCGCGCTTATTTTGCA
>JBGVKA010000251.1:0-7384 GCA_045129715.1 Eubacteriales bacterium
TAGCACAAATATTTTAAAAATGCAACACTTATTCGGGTATCGCTATAATGGCTATCTCCCAAGCGGGAAAGCACTCGGTCCTGCGCATATACAACGAATAGAAGGGATGCGTTTTTTTGACGTAATTCACAAGGCTGAAAATGTCCTCGCTTCTGTGGTAGGCGGAAATAAGAAGCCTCGGACGGTGCTTTTCTATGGTCTTGAAGCTACCCTTGAGAGCCTCAAGCTCAGCACCCTCGACGTCGTATTTTATATAGTCGATCTTATCGTCGGTTATCGAATCTATTGCAACGAGCGGAACGACGTCACTCCTCGACTCGTGCGAAACGGTTGAAGAAATCGATGAATTTCTGTTAGCGGAGCTATTGAATTCGCCCTCCGAAGCCTCGCTCCATACACCTGCATTTACGGGAATTATCTTCTCCTCAAGTCCGTTTTCAGAAACGTACTTATTAAGCTTCTTGAAATTGCGTTTATCGGGCTCAATAGCGTAAATACGCTTGATTTTGCTAAAATAAGTTTGCATTTCGCGTGCGGTATCACCGTTATAGGCACCGGCATCTACGGCGATTTTTACACCGTCACCGATAAGACCGTATATTTCGGACGTGCTTTGGGTTGAAGCGAAAAGATATTTTGCTTTACCGGTAAGCTTATAATTAATAATGGAAGAGAAGGTTCTTTTCGACTCCTCGTCTGCAAGAGCACCGTACGCCTCCCTTATGCTCCCGTAATTCGAATTGTAAAGCTCTTTATCGAAATATTCCTCTGCCGTTACGGGCATATCGGGAATGAGCATTTCGTTTTCGAAATCTATCCTCTTTATCATATCAATGACCTCGGCTCTGTTTGAGGCGAAGGAAAGAAGGATAAGGAAATCGGGATACTCGCCCTTTAGCTCCGAAAGAGATTTTACCTTATATCCGCGGAAGCTGTGACCTCTGACGAATCCGTCCGAGGCGAAGACCTCTTTTATCTTCGACGAATCGTCACCAAGCCTCGAAAAAAGCTTATCGGCTCCGTTGCCCATACCGTATACCGTAACGGGCAGCTCGGTATCCTTTATTTCATCCCACATATCGCGCACAAGCGGATACTCGGGCAATGCGTACGTTTTATCTGACATCTAAAATTCTCTTTTCGGTATTGAAATTTCTATGAGTTTATGTTAAACTAATTCTATCAAAAGTATTATACGGAGGTATAAATTATGGATTGCTTATTTTGTGCTATCATAAAGGGAGACATCCCTTCAAGCAAGGTTTATGAGGACGAATGGTGCTACGCCTTTCACGATATCGCGCCTCAGGCTCCCACGCACTGTCTCGTAGTTCCCAAGGAGCACGTAGCATCGGCTGATGCCATCACCGAAAATAATTCAAGCTCTGTCCTCAAGATCTTTGAGGCAATTCCCAAGATCGCGAAGATCCTCGGTCTTGAGAACGGCTACAGAGTCGTTTCAAACGTCGGTGAGGACGGATGCCAATCGGTAAAGCATCTTCATTTCCACATCCTCGGCGGAAAGAAGCTTTCCGAAAATATGGCGTAAGCTATTTCTTAAGCTAAATGCCGCATAAAGTAAAAAACAACCGCTCCAAAAAGCGGTTGTTTTTTATTGCGACGGGGGAGAAATTAGATTCTCTCCTTAACCTTAGCCGCTTTACCAACTCTTGAACGAAGATAATAAAGCTTCGCGCGGCGAACCTTCGCAAGACGGAAGACTTCGATCTTCTCAACGTTAGGAGAATGGATGGGGAAGGTCTTCTCTACGCCTACGCCGTAAGAAACGCGTCTTACAGTGAAGGTTTCGGAAATTCCGCCGCCATGTCTCGCGATAACGGTACCCTCGAAGAGCTGAGTTCTTGTCTTTTCACCTTCGGTGATACGGATGTAAACCTTTACACCGTCACCAATGCCAAACTGAGGAATCTCAGTTTTGAGCTGCTCACTTACAAAAGCCTGAATCTTTTCCATTTTTAGGCCCTCCTTAATACTACGAGCATTCGTACGGAGCTACGCAGAGGACTGCTCTGATAATGCTGAAAACAGAGTTCTTGACTCTGACACAGTTGTGGATATTATATCACAACCGTAACAAAAAATCAATATGTTTTTGAAAAAAAGTTTAATTTTTCCGAAATATTATGAATTTGTATAAAAAAACCGTTTTCTCGGCTTATTTTTTATAAAATATTTTATTTTATCTTCATATTTATGGATTGTATTTTGCCAATAATTATGCTATAATATGATGAATAAGTATATAACTCGGCACGGTTGCCGAGTAAAAAACGAAAGGATTGCAGATGAGCGAAGGCAAGATCAAGAACGAATTTAACGCGGATGACGTTAATTTTGAATCGCACGACGATACTGCAAAAAACGATATAACCGAGCTTTCGGACACCGTAGCCGACACGGCTCTTCCCTCCTCCGATGAGAAGACCGCGGAGCACGCTTTAGAAGAAGCCGAAATATCCGTATCTCCGAGCGTCAGTGAGAGCACCGATGCGGACGAGACGGTGACGGACTCTTTCCGTGAAAGCTCCGAGGGCGAAGGTGACGGGGATAGCGCAAATACCGAAGGTATTACGGATACCGACGGTGACGAAGGTAGTACTGATACCTATGAAGGCGCGACCGCAGAAGCCGAAGACGAAGCCGAGTGTAACGGTAAGGAGACTTCGGACGCTACCGAAGAGGAGTTCCCGAAAGCCGAGGGATATACCGAAGACCCGAACGAGCTGACGGATAACGTAGAAGCACGGGACGTCGAGGATGACGGATATTCCGAGGACGGCGAGACCTACGAAGACGATCTTGACACCGAATCCGAGGAGGAGGATGCCGAGGACGACGTATTCGGTGACGGCACAGAGGAGGATATCGATTACGATGCCTTTCTCGACGAGGAAGATGTGGAAGAGGAGAAAAAGGTAGGAACGCGATTCGTTGATTCCCTTTTCGACTTTATAGAGCTCTTTATATTCAGCTTGGCGGCGGTGTTCGTAATAACTACGTTCTTCTTCAGACATTCCGTCGTTGACGGCTCCTCGATGGAGCGCACACTCTTTGACGGAGAGCATATTATAATTTCCGATCTCTTCTACAAGCCCGAGCGCGGAGATATAATAGTATGCGAGGACTACTCCACCGAGCTTCCTATACCGATAGTCAAGAGAGTTATCGCGATAGCGGGCGACAGAGTTGAGATCGACGTTGAGGGCAACGTTAAGGTAAACGGCGAGCTTCTTGACGAGAGCGGATACGTTTATATCGATCCCAATTTCCCGTATCACTGTGACGAGCTTGCAATTACAGTCCCCGAGGGCGAGATATTCGTTATGGGTGACCACAGAAACGTATCGAGCGACTCACGAAAGATAGGAACTATAAAGGAAGACAGTATTCTCGGAAGAGTTCTCTTCCGCTTCTATCCCTTCGATAAATTCGGAGCGGTCGAATAGACCTTTCAATTAAACATCACTTCACAGAAAGAGATAATCAGGCAAATGGCAATTAATCCTATACAGTGGTTCCCAGGGCATATGGCTAAGACCAGGAGAATGATGGCAGACTGTCTTTCACAGGTGGATATCGTTCTCGAGCTTTTGGATGCAAGAATTCCCTACAGCTCAAAAAACCCGGAAATAGAAAAGCTCACCGCGGGCAAGCCGAAGCTTACGGTTCTTACGAAAGCATCGATAGCCGATCCCGAAATGAGCAGAAAATGGATGGAATATTTCGAAAAGCGCGGTGAAAACGCAGTTCTTATAGACTCCTCGGATAGCCTCGGCATTAAAAATCTCTCCGATGCGGTCAAGAAAACCCTCAAGGAAAAGATAGACAGATACAACGCCAAGGGTATGGAGGGCAGACGCCTCAAGGCAATGGTAGTAGGTATTCCCAACGTTGGAAAATCCTCGCTTATAAACAGACTTTCCGGTGCTAAGCGTGCGAAGGTCGAGGACAGACCCGGCGTTACCGTTAATAAGCAATGGGTCACGACGGAGATCGGACTCGATCTTCTCGATATGCCCGGTGTTCTTTGGCCGAAGTTTGAGGATGAGACGGTCGGTCAAAATCTGGCACTTACCGGAGCTATACGCGACAAGATAATAGACATAGAGGAAATGGCAATGATCCTCTGCGCTCGGCTTATGGAATGCGCTCCCGATAAATTTATGGCAAGATATAAGCTTTCAGAGGATGAGACCTACGGTCTCGACGGATACGATCTTTTCGAGCTCGTTGCAAGACGCCGCGGTATGCTTATGTCGGGCGGTGCCGTCAATTCATCACGCTGTGCGGAAATGCTTCTTGACGAATTCCGCGGAGCAGTGATAGGAAGAATCACTCTTGAGAAGCCGGAGGACAGATAATGCCAAGTCTTGAATATGAAAATATAAAATATGCCGAGGGGTATACCGCGGTTTGCGGAACCGACGAGGCAGGAAGAGGTCCTCTTTGCGGTCCCGTGGTTGCGGCGGCGGTAATTCTCCCGAGGGATATCGAGATAGAGGGACTTAACGACTCTAAAAAGCTCACGGAAAAGAAGCGCGAAAAGCTCTTTGACGTTATAAAGGAAAAGGCGGTTGCCTACGCTATCGCTGAGGCATCCCCCGCTGAAATTGACGAAATAAACATACTTAACGCATCGATGCTCGCGATGAGGAGAGCTATCGAGGCTCTTCCCACAAAGGCGGATTTTGCTCTTATTGACGGAAACTGCTCTCGCGGATTTGATATCCCCACACAAACCATTGTAAAGGGTGACGCCATCAGCTCCTCTATTGCGGCCGCCTCCATTCTCGCTAAGGTAACCCGTGACAGACAGTGCGCTGAGCTCGATAAATTATATCCCGAATACGGCATAGCAAAGCACAAGGGCTATCCCACGAAGGACCATATGGATGCGGTAAGAAAATACGGTCCCGCGCCCATATACAGAATGTCCTTCCTTAAATTTCTTGACAAATAATGAATATACTTAAGGTCTTAACCGACAGGCGCATCAAGGGAAATATCGCCGAGGCGGCGGTATGTAAATATCTTAAGCGCAAAAAGTTTAAAATTCTACACAGAAATTACGTGGCTGACGGTCACGAAATAGATATAGTTGCAGAGGAAAAGGAGCATATTTGCTTCGTAGAGGTAAGGTCTCGCACCGAGGGTGCGGCAAATCCCTACGGCACGCTTCTCAGAGAAACCGTTGATAAGAAGAAGCAGGAATCCATTATCTCTGCGGCAAGAGTTTACTCGGCCTCGACGGGCGGAAGAAAAAAATTCCGCTTTGACGTTGCCGAGGTCTATCTTACGAAGAGCAAGCAGGTCAAGGAGATAAGCTATATCGAAAACGCCTTCACTTTGGCTACGTACAGATAAATTTTCAAAAGCAGGTAAAAAGATATGAAATTTATAAGCACAAGAGGTGTATCCTCCGAAAAAATCGATGCCGCAGAGGCGATAAAAAGAGGGCTTGCGGCTGACGGCGGACTTTTTATGCCGGAGGAGATACCCTCGCTTTCAGAAAACGAAATAAAAGCACTTTCCGATAAGACCTACGAGGAAAGAGCCGCATACATAATAGGTAAGTTTTTGACCGATTACACCTACGAGGAGCTTCTTTCGGACGCAAAAGAAGCGTACTCAGAGAAGAAATTCGGTATCGCTCCCGCACCGGTGAGAAGGATAACCGACGGACTCTACGCGCTTGAGCTCTGGCACGGTCCTACGTGCGCCTTTAAGGATATGGCACTGCAGATAATGCCGCGCCTTTTCGCAAGAGCACTTCGCAAGACGGGAGAGACGAAGGATGCTCTCATTCTCGTTGCGACCTCGGGAGATACCGGCAAGGCGGCACTCGAGGGCTATCGCGACGTTGAAGGAACTAAGATACAGGTCTTCTATCCTACAGACGGAGTCAGTGCGGTACAGAAAAGACAGATGCAGACTCAGGAGGGCAAAAACGTTTCCGTTAAGGCTATCAAGGGTAATTTTGACGATGCGCAGAGCGGAGTTAAAAGAATCTTTGCCGATGAAAAAATAAAAAAAGCACTTGAAGAAAAAAACGTTTTTCTCTCAAGCGCGAACTCTATCAACTGGGGCAGACTCGTTCCGCAGATAGTATATTACGTTTCGGCTTATCTCGATATGGTAAGCTCGGGCGAGATAGCTTACGGTGAAAAAATAGACGTCTCGGTTCCCACGGGTAACTTCGGAAATATTTTTGCGGCTTATATAGCAAAGCTTATGGGACTTCCTATCGAAACGCTCGTTTGCGCATCCAACGTGAACAACGTTCTTACGGAATTTCTTGAGTCGGGCGTATACGACAAGGAAAGAGATTTCCACGCAACCATCTCTCCGTCTATGGATATACTTATTTCCTCTAACCTTGAAAGACTTCTTTACCTCACGGCAGGCGCAGAAGAGACCAAGGCGTATATGGACGAATTATCCGCACTTTCACGCTATACCGTAAAGGCGGAGACCTTCGGGAAGATCAAGCAAAGCTTCGTCGGTGCATACACCGATGAAAACGAAACCCGAAAAACTATAAAAGAAACCTATGAAAAACAAAACTACCTTATAGATACCCATACATCCGTGGCGCTTTCTGCCGCTCAAAAATATATGGACACCTATAAGGCAGAGAGGAAGATCCTCGTTGTTTCTACCGCATCCCCATACAAATTTGCAAGGGACGTTCTAACATCCGTTGACGAAAATATCGAAAGCTCGGATATCGAGGCTCTCGGAAGGCTTTCCGACCTTACGGGAACGGAAATCCCCTCGCCTCTTGCGTCCGTTTTAGCAAAGCCTATTCTTCATCCCGATATAATCGAGAAGGAAGATATGGATAAGGCGGTAGCGGAATTTTAATATTCTTTCGGCTTAAAGGTAGCGCAGACCGTATTCGACGAGCACTTAGCATCGCGAGGTCCTACCGATATCTCACCTGCATAGCATTCGCTTCTGCCATCGTGGTATACACAGCTTACCACGTCGCAATTGATTCCTTTAATATGCTTGTGACGCTCACAGCCGCATTTTGTTTCATACTTTCTTTCTTCCATCGCAAAGCTCCTCTTTTCTGCGGAATGGCTTTCCGCAAATATATCTTTACCGAAATCGGAGCTTATATACCGCAAAATTAAAAAATAAATTTTACGGAGCAAAAAATGGCACTTTATACCATTGCAGATCTGCATCTTTCCACCCTCGACACGACTAACAAGTCGATGGAGGTCTTCGGAAGCAGATGGGATTCATATATTAAAAGAATAGAAAATAATTGGAGGCATCTCGTAACGGACGACGATACCGTCGTCGTTCCCGGTGACGTTTCCTGGGCACTGTCTCTTGAGGAGGCAACGAACGA
>JBGVKA010000252.1:0-8289 GCA_045129715.1 Eubacteriales bacterium
CGATGCAATAATCACCCTTCACTCCTTCCTTAACAGAGATGCTACCTTCGTTAACGAGTTCGAGACCACGACTCCTGTGGAGGATGCGGTGAACAGTAACTGGAAAGAAACCGCTACCGGCGGTAACGTTGAGCCCAAGGACCTTTGGGCAAGATCTCTTTCCAAGCACGCAAACGTTAAGTTCATCTTCTCCGGCCACGTTGACGTTGAGGACGTGATCGTAAATCAGCTTCAGGGTGAAAACGGAAATACCGTTACCTGCATGCTTATCGATTGCCAGACCATCGACTCGAACATCGAGCCCGTGGGCGTTGTAACTATGCTTTACGTAAACGCTGACGGTACGGTAGTTAACGTTGAGCATATCTCCACCGTAAGAGCTGCGGCAGGCAAGGATGCTTATCTTAAGGCTCAGAACCAGTTCGAGCTCACCGTTGATTACGGCACCGCTTGGACCGAGACCAAGTACGGAAAAGCTCCCACCGCAGAGTATGATGCGGCTATATTCAACGTATTCATCGACGACGATACGGATCCCTCGACCGAAAACCTCTATTTCGGCGGATATAACATCTGGAACGATGCTCTTGCCGCTATCCACGCATGGAACGGTATCGGCGGTGCCGAAGCGAGAGCAATGAAGACCTACAACATTTTGTTGAAGGAGGATTACACGCACTCTGCGGGAATTCCTTCTAACAAGTCCGGCGCTAACCCGGGACACTTCAATCTTGACCTTAACGGCAAGACTATGACGCTCTCCGGCAACGGCGTTTTGGTTCCTTATTACGTAAACACAACGTATAAAACGCCTTCCTTCACGGTACAGAACGGTGACATTGTTATGGCGGGAACAAAGGCGTCTCCCATGGTGGCATTGCAGTGCGCTAAGTACAACGGCGGCTCTTACGAGGTTACGCTCGAGGATCTTGACATAACGTACACCTCGGCAACAGCGGGATCGATAGTTGGAATGTATTCAGGAAACGCCGGATACAAGTCGTATATGAAGGTCAACGTTACCGATTGTAACGTAGACGTAAGTGCGATCGACGGCGCGGTAACGCTCTTTGCTCTTAACGATACCAACGATAACCTCGATACCACCTTGGTCATTAGCGGCGGATCTATCAAGGGCTCTACCTCGGCAAACCTTAAGATGTCTACTCTCAATAACGGCGACAGCGTAAGCTTCGCTTCCGATGCTGAGGGCAATTACACGCCCATCGTTCTTAATGAAAACGTAGTTCCCACGGGCGTTTGCAGAAACGAAAACGGAAAGCTTCTCGGCTTCAAGACCGAGTCTACCGCCGCTCCCTATACATTCAGTGCTTACGTTGCTCCCGTTGAGGAAACTCCTTATGGAGATATTCCCAGTGATTTGTATCCCGCACAGGATTATCCCTTCGTTCTCTTCAATGAGAAGAAGGAGCTCATCGGTGCTTACGCTCATTGGTATGATTACATAGATGAGCATAAGTCAGGAATTCTTCTTATGAGAAGAAATTACGACACAATCGAAAACACCGCGGATAACCCGAATAAGCTTTATCTTATCGAGAATCTCGTGCTTGACCTTGGCGGTTATACTCTCAGCCAGTCAACGGGAAGTTCTAATCAGCTTATATTCCACGCAGCGAGAGTTAACAACGAGTCCTTTAACTGTAACATCACCGTTCAGGACGGAAC
Source organism: Eubacteriales bacterium (assembly GCA_045129715.1). Lineage (GTDB taxonomy): Bacteria > Bacillota > Clostridia > Oscillospirales > CAG-272 > UBA1740. The sequence continues at coordinate 1,690 of JBGVKA010000252.1, forward strand.
TATCGTGCAGGGCAGAAATTGGGCATCGGTAGTTATTTTCCAGACGACGAGTGGCAGTGCAACCGATCCTAACGCGGAATGCGGATTTAACTTTGTGTTCGACGGAGTTACGTTTACCACTACCGCTGAATATAGGGGCAGACCCGTGCTTGAGTGCTGGGGCAGTGCTGACGTGGCATGCATGGGTACCGAGAACACCGCTGTATTCAATGACTGTACGTTTGATGTTATCAATGATAGCGTTACGATATTCTTCAGACTTATGGAGGGTGATAACGTTACTAAGGAAGGCGGTATGAGTAAGCAGGACGTTGACGTTACCATCAACGGCGGTACTATCAAGAAGAGCGGAACGAAGAATCTCAGCATTGCTACATTCTCCTCTATAAGAGACGGTGAGACTGTATCCGGAGACTCTCTCCAGTGGGGCGCAAACGCAAAGGGCGAATACACTAAGTTCGTTTATCCCACAGGCGCAGCGCTTGAAAATCTTAACTTTAGCTTCGTTAACAATGCTGACGTTCGTGCATTTAACGTAAATACCGCTGATAACGCTGTTTATCAGCTGAGTGAGTACGTAACTACACCCGAAGGTCTTGTTATTCCCAAGGCTTATAGCGATGCTGAAAAGTATCCCGTTCTCATATTCAAAAACGGTAATATTTTCGCAACCGATACCTCAATGGTTAGTGCATATACAACTGCTCACGCAAACGTTCAGAGCAGCGCAACAGACGTTGTAACCATTTACTTGCAGAAGGATATGACCGAGAAGCTCTCGGGAAGCTTTAGCGGTTGTGAGAAGATCATGGGAACTCTCGTGATCGACCTTGGCGGTCATACCTATACCACAAGCGGTAAGGCTTTCTTCCAGCTCAACGCTAAGAAATCGACAAACAATCCCAAAATTGAGGTAAGAAACGGTAGACTTAATACCATAAGACTTATAGCTCTTGCAAATCAGACTACGGCAATATGTCAGAAGTACGACGTTCTCTTTAAGAATGTAACTCTCGGCTTGACCTCGGGACATTGGGCATCGATGATCGATACCAATGCAGGTGCAGACTATGAAGGTGGATATTCACTTACAAATCTTACCTTCGATAACTGTATCTTTGATCTTCAGACTAATCAAGGTCAATCAACGTATACGTTCATGAGCTATTCTCCTGATAAAGACAACCATGCGGTTAACGTAGTGATCAAGGGCGGAGAGCTTATTCTTGGCACCAAGACTACAAAGTTCACGTTCGCAACCGTAGGATCCGGATACAGCGACAATGCCAACTTTATCGCAGGACAGAGCGATCATGACGTGATCAAATTCGAAAAGGGAGCAAACGGCTATCTCGTCCTTACTCTCCCCTCGACCTTGGCTGCTCCCACTAACACATTCGATAGCACCGAGCTTACCTTCGTTAAGACGTCGAATAACAGCACTCACACAAGCTACACGCTTGCTATTGCTGCTGTAATGAACTACGATTTCACTCCTAAGACCAGCATCACTCTTTCTAACGCACTCGTTTATAACGTATACGTTCCCGTGAATGCAGAGCTTAAGAGCTTCACTCTTGACGGTGTTACCTACACTGATCTTACGGCACTTAAGGAGAGCATCGTAACTCTTTCCGACGGCAAGGACTACTATCACTTTGAGATAGAGCTTCCCTCGGCAGAGGCTGCAAGAAATATCACTCTTAAGGCAGTGGTAACTCTTGGTGGTAAGGACTATAGCGTAACCTTCACTATGAGCATTCCCAAGTATGCCGCAAAGGTTATCGCAGAGGGAACCGAGGTAGAGAAGACTCTCGCTAAGGACGTTCTTGCATACGTTAAATCAGCGTACAACTACTTCGCAGATTATAACACCGCAGAGGAGATCGCAAGAGTTAATGCTCTTATCGACTCTATCATCGGAGACTATACTGCGGCTCCCACGATAAGCGGAACTGTCGCAAAGGACAACTCGGGAATAGTTACAGACGTAACTCTTAACCTCGATGCTAAGCCTACTATTCGATTCTACGTTACCGATATGAACGTTGAGTTTAAGATCGGCAACAGAGTGCTTGAAACCGTTAAGGATGCTGACGGAAAGTACGTAGAGCTTGATGTAAATGCATACGCACTCGCAGAAACCATCACCTTCGGTGACGGCGGAAGCTACCATATCTCCGATTTTGTAAACGGCTCTGTGGGAACCTCTCACGAGGCACTTGTAAATGCCTTTGCTAAGTACGTTGAATCGGCAGCAGCTTACAGAAATTCCGTAATCAACAAGTAATAAAGGAGGTAAAGACAATGAAAAAGTATATGAACCCCGAAATCGAGGTTGTAGAGATCAATACCTCTGACGTGCTTACTACGTCTCCGGGTACCGAAACTCCTTGGTATGAAGAGAATGACGGAAGCTGGGAGATCAGTGTCAAGGCTTAAGGCTTGATGCGATAAGATCCATTTTTAGTGAAATGGAATAGATCCAAATCCGTTTGGATAAAATCTCAAAGAGGCAGAAGAGATCCTGCTTCGCAGAGTTGATAAAAAAGGAGCCATTTGCTAACTTTTGTTGGCAAATGGCTCTTATTTTTATCGTTTTATCAAATTATGAGGAAAGAGAAGAGGAGCATAACTATAAGGAATGTGAAATTGAATGCAGAGAAAACGAGAAGATATTTTCCCGATTTTCCCTTGTTATGCTGGGCGTATTCTCTGAAGGTTATAAGGCTTGCAAGGGAGGAGATTATCGTTCCGCAGCCTCCGACGTTTACACCGAGCAGAAGCTCTCTGTAATTATCCGTGAAGCGTGAGAGCAGGATAGCAGTAGGAACGTTGCTTATAAGCTGGCAGGAAAGAGCACTGACAAGGAGCGTGCTTTTGTCAAGAAGGAATACGAATATCTCTCTGACGGTATCTATTCTCGACATATTTCCCGAGAAGATAAAGAAGAAAACGAAGGTCAGAAGGAGTCCGTAATCAACGTCGAGAAGAGCGCGTCTATCCATAATAAAAATCACCACGGGTATGATGATAAGCGCGGTCTGGTAGGGAATAAAGCGGAATACGCAGAGGATAGAATACGCGAAAAGTAAAAGGTAAATGATAACGCGCGCCTTTGGTAAGCGACGCTCAACACCCGAAAACTCAAGAGGCTCGGGCTTTATGAAAACGATGACGGAGAGCGTTATCATAAGTATCGCGAGAACGAATGGCGGGAGCATTATCGAGATGAACTCACCGTCGGGAATACCAAACTTGGAGTAGAGATAAAGGTTCTGCGGATTTCCGAACGGAGTGAGCATACCGCCGAGATTTGCGGCTATGTTCTGGAGAATGAAGGTAACGCACATATACTTTTCCTTCTTCGTCGAAATGAGAACGAAATATCCGAGGGGAAGGAACGTGAGCAGTGCCATATCGTTTGCTATGAGCATCGAGCCGATGAAGGTTATGTAAACGAGAGCGAGAACGGCTATTCTCGCATTGGTAAAGCGTTTTACTATCTTCTCTGCGAGAGTGTAGAAGAATCTCACGTTTCTGAGAGCGCAAACCACCGCCAAGACCGTGAAAAGACAGGTGAGCGTTTTTAAATCGAAATATCCTATATATTCCTTATCCGGAGGAACGATAATTGAGGTTACGAGAGCAAGAAACGCCGCTATCAGCATAACCACGTTGGTTCTGGCGAATGTAATTATTCTTTTCATTGATTTTTCCTCGGCTGAGTTGTCGGTATCGAAGGGACTCGCGTCCTTTTAAAATCCATAACCATTATACCGATGCGACGGTATAAAGTCAACGATTTTCTTAAATATTTTTTCACGAAGGTATTGACTACCGAGTTCGTTTTATATATAATGCTTTAGGAATGATTTTTTTGGAGGGGAATATGGCACCGATAGAAATCGCGGCGCAGGTCATAAGCATTCTCGGAATGACTATGAACGTGCTGTCGTATCAGCAGAAAAATAAAAAAACGGTCATAGCGTTTCAGTTCTTTGGCGGAGCTCTTTTTGCGATAAGCTTCTTTATGCTCGGAGCTATCGTCGGCTCGATAATGAATGTCATTGCCGTCGTTCGCGCCGTGATATATATGAATAAGGAAAAATTCCATACCGAGAGGATAGAGTGGGTGTACGCATTCACCGTTCTCTTCTTCGTTTCTTACGCTCTCACCTTCACGGTGATCGGCAAGGAGCCTACCGTGAAAAATCTTATAATCGAGATGCTTCCCATCATCGGTATGATAGCAACCACGGTATCCTTCAGGCTCGAGGGCGCAAAGGAGGTAAGAAGGCTCGGACTTATCAGCGCACCTTTGTGGCTTACCTACAATATATTTTGCTTCTCGCTCGGAGGAATACTCTGCGAGGTGTTCGGAATGGTATCGATATTTATCGGTATGGCAAGGTTTGATCTCAAAAAAAGAGATACGGGCAAAGAGACGTGATCGGTTAGTCAAAATATGTATAAAATTGTGGGATGCCGTACGAATTTTGTACGACATCCCGATTTTTTCGTTTTTGCATCTTAATTTTTTAAAACGCTTGACTTATTATTTTGATGTATGCTATAATGATAACGTTGAATATTAAAATGGCAAAGTGTGCGTTAATTTTCAACTATAACAAAGTTAAAAAATAAAATAAATAAAAGAGGTATTCAAAATGAAAAAAATGGATTTGACCAAGTATGGCATTTTCGGTACTACCGAGGTTGTACACAACCCCTCCTATGAAGAGCTCTTCACAGCAGAGACTGATCCCACCCTCGAGGGCTTTGAGAAGGGACAGGTTACTGAGCTTGGCGCAGTAAACGTTATGACCGGTATCTACACCGGACGTTCCCCTAAGGATAAGTTCATCGTTATGGATGAAAACTCCAAGGATACCGTATGGTGGACCTCCGAGGAATTCAAGAACGACAACAAGCCCGCTTCCGTTGAGGCTTGGAACGCGTGCAAGAAGCTCGCTATGGATCAGCTTTCCGGCAAGAAGCTTTACGTTATGGATCTCTTCTGCGGAACCAACAAGGATTCCAGAATGGCTATCCGTTTCGTAATGGAGGTTGCTTGGCAGGCTCACTTCGTTAAGAACATGTTTATCACTCCCACCGCTGAGGAGCTTGAGAACTTCGAGCCCGATTTCATCGTTTACAACGCATCTAAGGCAAAGGTTGAGAACTACAAGGAGCTTGGACTTAACTCCGAGACCGCCGTTCTCTTCAACCTCACCTCTCGCGAGCAGGTTATCCTTAACACCTGGTACGGCGGAGAGATGAAGAAGGGTATGTTCTCCATGATGAACTACTACCTTCCTCTTAACGGCATGGCTTCCATGCACTGCTCCTCCAACACCGATATGAACGGTGAGAACACCGCTCTCTTCTTCGGACTTTCCGGAACCGGTAAGACCACCCTCTCCACTGACCCCAAGCGTTTGCTTATCGGTGACGACGAGCACGGCTGGGATGACGAAGGCGTATTCAACTTTGAGGGCGGCTGCTATGCAAAGGTTATCAATCTTGATAAGAATTCCGAGCCCGACATCTACAATGCGATCAAGAGAAACGCTCTTCTTGAGAACGTTACCGTTGACGAGAACGGCGTATGCGATTTCGCAGACGGCTCCGTAACCGAGAACACTCGTGTTTCTTACCCCATCGATCACATCGAGAAGATCGTTCGTCCCGTTTCCAAGGGTCCCGATGCAAAGAACGTTATCTTCCTTTCCGCAGACGCTTTCGGCGTTCTTCCTCCCGTTTCTATCCTTACTCCCGAGCAGGCTAAGTATTACTTCCTCTCCGGCTTCACCTCTAAGCTTGCAGGTACCGAGCGCGGAATCACCGAGCCTACTCCTACCTTCTCTGCTTGCTTCGGCGCAGCATTCCTTGAGCTTCATCCCACCAAGTACGGTGAAGAGCTCGTTAAGAAGATGGAGAAGTCCGGCGCAAAGGCTTACCTTGTAAACACCGGTTGGAACGGAACCGGCAAGCGTATCTCCATTAAGGATACCCGTGGAATCATCGATGCAATTCTCGACGGCTCTATCCTCAAGGCTGATACCAAGGAGATCCCCTTCTTCAACCTTGCAGTTCCCACCGCTCTTCCCGGCGTTGACAGTGGAATTCTCGATCCCAGAGACACCTATGCAGATGCTTCCGAGTGGGATGCAAAGGCAAAGGATCTTGCGGCTCGTTTCGTAAAGAACTTCGACAAGTACACCGGCAACGAGGCAGGTAAGGCTCTCGTTGAGGCAGGCCCCAAGGTATAATTTTAACCTGAAATAAACGTGACCGAAAACGGTTACCAAATAAAGAAAGCTCCCGAGCTGAAAGGCGCGGGAGCTTTAATTGTATAACGAAAACCACGCGATAGTCGCGTGGTTCAGTATAGGCTATGCCGATAGGGAGAAAGCAGAAAAAAAGTCAGCGCAGAATGTTTCTGTGTCAAAGGCACCCTTGTGTAAAGGTGAGCGAGTAAAAACAACTGAGTGTTGTTTTTACGAAGCGAAGTCCCACGAACGCGAGTTGGCGAAGGGGTTTATCCCCGCCAATCAACGACACGGGAGTGGTCAGGTAGCTGTCACCGAAGGTGAC
>JBGVKA010000253.1:0-5858 GCA_045129715.1 Eubacteriales bacterium
CACCGATTTTCAGAAGCGCGGAATGAAAATGCATCCGCCCTTCGTTTTGAAGCCGTCCGATAGCAGTGAGTATTGGAGAAATCCCTTTCCCGATATGAAGAAGGTGTACTTTCCATCGTCACTCGGAGAGGCAAGACGGATAGCAGAGAAGATATACGCCTCTGGATACTCCGGCAAGCTGTTGCTTCAAGAGCACGTAGGTGGAACGAGTCCTGCAGAACCGTCAACTCTTACGGTATATATGAACGCTCGCGCAAAGGCTATCCGTGCCGTTCTCGGCAAGGTCGTTCTTGAGGAAAACGGCCCTACCGCAAGGGGCAATTACTCAGCGATCGTTACGGGTGAGCTTACACCCTTAGCACGCGCTCTTATAGAAATGCTTGAAGAGATAAAATATACCGGAATCGCAAATTTTGACATACTCTCGTATGGCGGAAAGGACTATTGCCTTGAGCTTAATCCGCGCCAGGGAAGAAGCTGCGATCATTTAAGATGCGCGGGAGTGAGCCTCGCAGAGCTTCTTATAGCTGATATGATGGGAGAGCCGAAGCCTCCCGATCTTGAGTGTCGTGAGGGGGCGTGGAGATGCGTTTCAAGACGTACTCTTCAAAGGTATTCCGAGAATAAGGAGCTTGTAAGACGTGCGATAGAGCTTGAAAAAAAGGGCGCGGGATATTCCGTATACGATAGAAAATTTGATATGACTCTTCGCCGCCGCGCCTACGTTTTCTTTCATATGCAAAGAGAGGAAAAACGCTATAAAAGGAATTCCTTGATTGAGAAAAACGCCCGTTAAACGACGTGGATTTTTTAAGAAAAAAGGCGAAAAAACTGTATTAAAGAGGATATCAAATGCTTCTTGGCGAGCTTTTAAAAAGGATAGATTATATAGAATGTATGAATTACGAGGACTGTGAGATCCTCGGCGTATCGTCTCATTCGGCAAGCGTTTCGGATGGCTTCGTCTTCGTTATTGTGAAGGGAAGAAGCACTGACGGTGCATGCTATACGGCGGATGCCGAAAAGCTTGGCGCGTGCGCCTTCGTGACGGAGTCGAAAGATAAAGGGTTAAAGCTTAAAAATGCAATTATCGTAGAAAACGCACGAAAATGCAAGGCAGAAATATCAAAAGTGCTTTACGGTGAGAACGTGGACAAGCTTAAAATAATAGGCATTACAGGTACTAAGGGTAAGACGACCACGGCAAGATTTCTTGCTGAATGCATCTCATCGCTCGGTCAAAAATGCGTTAGCATCGGTACGCTCGGTGTCGAATATTACGAGGGGAAAGGTCGGGTTCTTTTAAGTGGAAAAAGCGAAAACACAACGCCCGACTCACCGTTCATTTATAAGACACTTGCGGATGCGTACTCGGACGGAGCACGCGTTGCGATAATAGAGGTCTCAAGTCAAGGACTGAAGGATCACCGAGTTTTCGGAATACCGTTCACGGTGTGCGTTTTTACTAATTTTTCTCCCGATCACGTCGGCATATCCGAGCATAGCACTGTAAAGGAATACCTCGACTGCAAGCGCACTCTGTTTTGTAATTACGGCTGTAAGATCTGTATCGTAAATTCGGATGACGAGAGTGCCTCGTTCATCTCGCAGGGCATCGATCACGTTATAAGAGTTGGTAAGGATAGCGAAGCCTTCAAGCTTTCCGTGCTTGCCTCGGACGGTGCTCATTCGTCCTTTACGATCAACGGATATCCCTTCACCGTCTCCATCGGAGGAGACTTTAACGCCTATAACGCCGCGTGTGCGGTAGTGACTGCATCCTTAATTTTTGGCCGTGATCCGCGCGAGCTTGCCGATGCGATAAAAAACGTTTCCGTGCCGGGAAGGTACGAGCTTTACAGACTAAAAGACGTGTCTGTTATAATAGATTTTGCGCATAACGGAGAAAGCTTCCGTTCAATACTTTCTAGCGTCAGAAAAAGTGCGAAGGGAAAAATAATTTCTCTTTTCGGCTCGGTAGGAGAGAGGAGCCTTCAAAGACGTGCGGAGCTTGCTATCGTAGCAGAGGAGCTTTCGGATTTTATCGTGCTTACGGCAGATGATCCTGCGCGCGAGTCTGCTCTGGATATCTGCGAGGAGATAATGGGATATATGGTAGACGTATCTCACGTTAAGATAGTTCCCGACAGAGAGAAGGCAATAAGATTCGCCCTTGATATTGCATCGGGCGGTGATACCGTCCTTCTTCTCGGAAAGGGGCACGAGGAGTTTCAGCTTATCGGAGAAAGCAAGATCCCGTTTTCCGAGCGCAAAATAATCGAGTCGCTCGGTGCGGTTCGCGTTTTCTGATCTTTTATCCGATAGATCTCATAAAACGCGTTTCCGTCTAAAAAGACTTTACTCTTTTCCAAAAAAACGCCATCGCATAGTTAAAATTAACGTTTGATTTATTGACTTTTTCCGCCACATAATATATAATATTAAGGATAAATATTATGCGAGGTAATTTTATGACTAAAATCGATATATTCTCGGGCTTTCTCGGCGCGGGTAAAACTACTCTTATAAAAAAGCTTATAAAGGAAGCGTATAACGGCGAAAAGGTCGTTCTCATAGAGAACGAATTCGGTGAAATAGGCATTGATGGTGGATTTCTTCAGGATGCAGGCATTGAGATCACGGAGATGAATTCGGGATGTATCTGTTGCTCGCTCGTGGGTGACTTCACCAAGGCTCTTGAAAAGGTTCTCGTTGAGTACAGGCCCGATAGAATTATAATCGAGCCCTCGGGTGTAGGAAAGCTTTCTGACATTATCAAGGCGGTTCAGAAGCTCGATTCTCCCGATGCCGAGCTCAATTGCTTTACCACCGTTGCAGATGCCGGAAAATGCAAAATGTATATCCGCAATTTCGGTGAATTCTACAACGATCAGGTTTCCCACGCATCCGCTATAGTTCTTTCTCATACCGATAAGGCAAGTGATAAGAAGGTAGAGGAGGCAGTTGCTCTTTTGAGAGAGCACAATAAGGATGCCGTTATAATTACGACTCCCATAGACAAGCTCTCGGGTACGGAAATACTTGAGGCAATGGAGCGCAAGGATACTCTTGAGGATGCACTTGCAAAGCTTGAGGCAGAGGCTCACGAGCATCATCACAAGCACCACCATCACCACGATCACGATGAAGAGTGCGAGTGTGGACATCACCATCACCACGATCACGACGAAGAGTGCGAGTGCGGACATCACCATCATCACGACCACGGAGAAGAGTGTAAGTGCGGTTGCCACGGACATCATCACCACGATGCTGACGAGGTGTTCGTCAGCGTTGGAGCAGAAACCACCCGCAAATATACCAAGGAAGAGATCGAGAGCATTCTCGAAAGCTTTGATGAGGGCGGTGAGCTCGGTATGATACTTCGCGCCAAGGGAATAGTGGAGTCCACCGACGGAAGCTGGATACACTTTGATTACGTTCCCGGCGAGGCAGACGTAAGAACGGGCTCTGCAGGAGTTATAGGCAGACTCTGCGTTATAGGCTCCGGAATCGATAAGGAAAAGATCAAGACTCTCTTTGGAGTTTAATAAAATCAGTATAAGCACGGATAGGAGATAAAATGGACGTTCCGGTATATCTTTTTACCGGCTTTCTTGAAGCAGGTAAAACCAAATTTATAAAAGAAACGATGCAGGATGAGAATTTTAACGATTTAAAGCGTAAATATCTCATCATACAGTGCGAGGAGGGGGAAGAGGAGATCGAGCCCGGAGACCTTCCCGGAAACGTTTCGATATGCACCTTTGAAAGAGAAGACGATCTCGTTGCGGATAGGATCATAGCCAGACAGAAGCGCGCAGGCGCAGACGTTATCGTTGTTGAGTATAACGGAATGTGGCAGCTTGATAAATTCTATAACGCGCTCCCCGAAAACTTCCTCGTTTTCCAGGAGATATTCATAGCGGATTCCAAAACCATTCTGTCGTATAACGCGAATATGCGCCAGCTCGTCGTCGATAAGCTCACGAGCGCGGAAATGGTAGTGTTCAACAGAGTTGACGAAAATACCGATAAAAACGAGCTCCATAAGCTTGTCAGAGGCGTTAGCAGAAAGGCAAACATATGCTACGAGGACGTAAACGGAGAGATCGAATTTGACGATATCGAGGATCCCTTACCTTACGATCTCACAGCTCCCGTAATAGAGATCAAGGATGAGGATTTTGCTATCTTCTATCGCGATATGAGTGAGGAATTTGAAAAATACAACGGCAAGACCGTGAAATTCAAGGGCATCGTTGCGCTTGATTCCTCGCTTCCCAAGGAGAATTTTGCAATAGGAAGACATATTATGACCTGCTGTGCCGACGATATATCCTACAGAGGCGTCGTAGCAAAGGGAATGCGCGGTATGTCTCTCAAAACTCGCGATTGGGTGACTGTTGAGGGTAAGCTGACCGAGGAATATTCGGCTCTTTATCAATCGAAGGGACCCGTGCTTACCGTAAGCTCCATAGAGAGAGCAGAGAAGCCCGTGCAAGAGGTAGCAACCTTTAACTGATAAGCGGTGCTTATAGGTGACGCTTTCGACGTTTGCTGAGAGAATGTATTATTTTCAAAAAGCTCAGGCGTCGGGTTAATATACAACCGTATCTAAAACAAAAATACAATAAACAGACGAGGCGATTGTGTAAATCGCCTCGTTTTCTGTCAAAAAATACATTATTTCGTGATTTATTCTTCTAAACCTCTTTACAAAAGAGAAAATATATGTTAAAATTATTTAAAGATGATCGTAAGAGAATACGATGGTAATATTTTTCCCACGGAGGAATGGCAATGAAAAAGACGGAATCCAAATATCCATTTGAAATGTATTCTATATCCGGAAGCGGCGTACTCGTTCCCGCGCGCTACAGCGAAACCAAAATGGAGATAGTAGAGATCACTGCGGGTAACGTTAACATACAGATAGGAACCGAGTATATAGAGGCATCGGTGGGAGATTTCCTTTACGTACCTCACGGTCTTGTGTACCGTGCAGATGCGGTTGACGGCTACGCCTCGGTTCGCGGATTGATATTTGATGCCGCTATCATAGAGGCAAATATGGTGAACTATGAGACCGAGATACTTTATATGTTCTACGTTCAGTCCGAGAACAAAATAAAGATATTCAAGGAAGGGCACCCCATCCACGGTATGCTTTCGCGCTGTATGAGCGATTCCTACGAGGAATATCTTGCTAAGGACGTTTGCTATAAGCTTCCCATAAGAGCGAATATATACCTCTCGATGACCGCGCTTTTGCGTAATTATTGCACGGTTAAAAACGATTCGGAGAGAATGATATACCACAACGTACTCCGTCTTCGCCCCGTTATCAATTACATAGCAGAGCACTATGCCGAGAAGATATACGTAGAAAAGCTCGCGGATATCATTATGGTTTCTCCCGATTATTTTACTAAAATGTTCAAGGACAGCATCGGAAAAACTCCCGTTGATTATATCAACGGCATAAGAGTCAACCGTTCTATGCAGCTGCTTATCGATAGTGAGAAATCCATAGCTGAGATAGCAGAGGAGATAGGCTTCTGCAACGCTAACTATTTCCATAAGATATTCAAGCAGTACACCGATAAGAGCCCCCTTGCGTATCGCAAGAGCCTTAAATGAGAACCGGATAAGTAAAATGCGACAGAGCAGGTCATAGGACCGTTCACTCTGTCGCATTTTTTATAGGCTTTTAAAATACGAATTAACGTTATTTTAAGTAAAATTATGCTTCAGCCTCGCCATTTTCCTCATAAATTACGGTAAGAGGCTCCTCGCCCTTAACGAAGGGGCGGGTTATAATAACCTTTTTTGCGCCCTCAAGAGAGGGGATATCG
>JBGVKA010000254.1:0-7872 GCA_045129715.1 Eubacteriales bacterium
ACGCATATCCATTATAACATGAACTTTGAACTCTGCGCTATAGTTTTTTTGTTTTTCTCCCTTTTTTCCCATAAAAAATATGCACCTCCAAAAGTGTCTAACTTTTGGGGTGCATATCAAAAATCCTTATATTCTTGCTCTCTTTGTTTGTATATGGGTTGAGGCTTATTCCTCTTCCTTAGACTTAAGGAACTCGGTGGCGATATCCTTGATCTTGGTGTCGCCTTCGTGGAAGGTCATAACCAAGGGGCTCGTGAGGTCCTTAGTATTTTCGTAGGTACCGCCTCCCTTGGGAGTGTAATCTATAAAGGTTATCTTCTCGGTGATCTCGTAAGGATATCTAACGGTGTTCTCGTTAGGAACGAAGTTAGGATCCTCCTCGTCGTACGTCTTCTCGAAAATTATATTGGGAAGCTCGTCGAAGATACACATCTGATTACATCCGTACTGGAAGTTCTCGATGGTTATGTGTCTGGGCATGTAGCACTTGTAACCGAAGTCCCAAAGCCAGTATGCACCGGAGTTGTTTTCAGCAGTCCATCCGCTATTCTCGATAGCGTAGCCGGGATCGAAGATAACGCACTTATCACGAACGTTTCTGTTAGCGTCGTCAAGAGTGGTGTTCTTCTGGTTACGTGCAGTGTTATAGGTCTCAAAGCCCTGGTGAATACAATCCTTAAGAATGATGTCACCGTTGAAGGTTGCACCGTAGTCACCTCTGAAGGTCATGAAGTTACCCTTGGTTACCTTCGTTACGTTCTCAGCAATGAGATATCCTCCGCCGACAACCTGGAAGGAGTGACCGATAACGGTGTTACGAAGCGTTGCATTCCAGAATCCGCGGTGAGCGTCGAAACGGTTGATCTCACAGTCGGTGAAGAACATATTTCTTGCACCGTTACTCGACATGATACCCCAATATCTACCGTCTGCAATACCGGTAGTGGGAGTAGAGGAGTTGACCTGCTTAACGTTGTTAAGGTAAACGTGAGAGCTGTACTCTACGATAAGGTCGTAGGTACCCATAGCAACGGGATCCGGGATCTTACCACCGGTAGAAGCGGTAGCGGGCTTATCCTCGTAGTACGTAGTGTGTCCGGTAAGGATACTGTCGTATGCCTGGAAGTTATAGGTGGTGTAGATATAGAAGAATCCGTAGTAGGGATAGCTCTCGTGTCTGGATCCGAAGTTATTGTGCTTGGTATCCTTAATGTATCCGCTTCCCGTGGGGATAAAACCAACGGTGGGCTCATCCTCCATCGAGTGATGGAGATTCTTTATAGTAACGTTGGTACGGAAGATACCGAGAGTTCTCTGATATCCCTTCCACTTACAAGCGTACTTGGTAAGAACGCCCGAGGGAGTGGTGTAGGTGGTATCAGCAATGGTCTTACAGCAGATGTTGATGAAGTTACCGTTCTCGAAGGTGATAGGCTTATCGTCTATACGGAAGATCTCGATCTTGGAGATGCTTTCGAACTCGTATGCGATAGGAGTATCCGCAGAAATGGTACCGTCAGCAGAAACTACGAATACGTCGGTTCTTACGTTACCGGAGTTCTGGTTGGATCCGTGACGGATGAAGTCTCTGTGCTTACTGTTGTAAACTCTGATAAGAGCATCGTAGCTGAGCTCACCTGCGTCAACGAGCCAGGAGAAATCGTCGTAAACGTTGGGATCATCCTTGTTAGCATCAGTCTTGTTCATAAGCTTGATGTTCTGGAATCTCTCGTCGTCAATGAGATTATCGGTGGTCATCTTGGGAGTACCGTTCGACTCGTAGGTGGGATTACCCTTGGAGTCAAGCACGGGAACGTTCTTGATATGGTCGGTGAAGATAACCTCGGGGATATCTCTCTCGAACTTGAAGAAGTGAGTATTGTAATACTTGAAGGCATCGCTTCCGGTATCGTCGATACGGAAGGTGCACTGGTTAAGATCAACGTCGGTCATGACGGGGATGCTCTTAACGAAGTTCGCGGGATCTATGTAATAAACTGCGGTAGCACCTCCACGGCTCATTACCTTCTGTCCGCCGCGGTTAGCGTAAACGTGAGTATTATAGATAGCGTCGAAGCAGCAGGTAACGCCGTTACCAACCGCACCGAAGTCCTCGTAATAAGCAATGCTTACGTTCTTCGAGTAAACGTTTTCGCCGGTGTAATTGAAGCTGATATCACCGCGCTTGGTGGTGAATACGTTAGCGGCGAAATCTCCGAATGCGCCGTTAAATGCGTTGTTGTAAGCACACTCAACGATGAAGTTGCCGTTCTCAGCAACGTACGCACGGAAGCCCTCTTCGCCCGCATCCTCAACGCATCTTACGATGAACGCGTTCTCATAGGTATCGACCTTGCTCGCATCACCGAGCTCAAGCCAATATCCCGAAGCCGCGTAAAGCTCGTCACGGAAGGAGTTGATGCTGGAAAGAGACTCACCCTTAGCATCGTCAACGTCAAGAACGTATACGTAATCCTTCATATCGTTGCCGTTAACGGTAATGGAGGTAACGATATACTCGGTGAATTTTTCAAAGCTATAGTTTCTGTCAAGAGTAAGGGTATCGCCAATGCTGGTATCACTGTTGGCAATATTGAGACCGCCTCTCACGAAGCTCTGGAAACGCTTGTTAAGAAGGTTAGTGGATCCGGTCGCGATAACAACTCTCTGACCTACTACCTTGATCATTTCTCCGTCCTTACCGAGATACTTGGTAGAGATAGAGCAATCATCGCCTCTGTTTTTAGCCTCAGCGCCGATGATGATCTCGCATTCCTTTACCTTACTTGCGTCGGTATCGATAACGGGCTCTGCGCTCTTAGGAAGCGCACCCATCTTCTGAAGACGCTCTACGAAGGATGCCGCGATCTCAGCACCTGCGGCTGCAGAAGCCTCAGTGAATACGACCTGGAACTTAGCCTTGCCGCCCTCAACGAGAGTGAGCGCGTCGGTTGCGGTGCCGTCACCGTTTCCGCCATCTCCGCTACCGTCTCCGGTCTGATTGTTACCGGTGTTGGAATTGTTATCCCCACCCTTGTCGTCATCAGATGAGTCCTTCTTACAAGCAGCCATCGTGAAGACCATGCATAAAAGCAATACAAGAGCCAGGATCTTGAAAATATTTTTCTTCATATTTCCTCCTTTTTTTGAGCTCCGCTCATATTTTTACGCATATATTATAGCAGAGGAGATTTTTCCAGTCAAGTCGGTATTTGTAAATTTGTAGTTCTGTACAAACAATATAATAAAATATTGTTAAATATAAACAAGCGTTTTTCTTACTTTTCGCTCTCGGCATTCCTCTTGAGGCTCACGCGCCTTGCAACGAGGAGTCCTATGACGAGAGCTATACCCACCGCGCTCACCGTAATTATCGCGCCAAGGGGTGCTGAGGAAATTCCCGAAAAATCAAATTCACCGCTCTCTGCATTCTGCAAATAAGGAGCAACGAGTATCGTGTCTATTGCCACAACGATAACCGTGATAAGTGCCGCAAGGCTCGGTATGGCATCGATCCGGTCCGATCTTTCGGTACCGACACTGCCCACGCGGGCAAATCTTTCGGGCACGCTCTTTTTAAGGTCGATCACACCGCCTATCCAAGCCGCCGCAAGAGTCGTAACTATAGTCTCGGGAAGCATATAGGTCGCGTTGTATCCGAGAGAGTAGATCATAGCCGCCTCGGTGGGAATAGAGAGTCCCGCCCAGACGGTAGCTCCTGCGATAACGTGGCAGATATATCTGAGAGTGCACACGGCTACGCATCCTACCGCAAGCTCCACGCTCTGCCTTCTCGACTCGGTGGCGGAGGGCATTATTTTACCCTTAGTAAAGCCTGCGAGACCGACGACGGTAAAGGCAATAATATAGTCGATAGTAATGACCGCAATTACCGACTGCCAGGTGGTTACGTACGAGAGCGTGTTAAGTCCGAGCAGCTGTTGAATGACGGCAAAGACACCTCCCGAGATAAGTCCCGTGCCTATTCCGTGGCGGTAGGACACGATGACGATCGGAAGCATAGAGGCGGCGGTCACAGAGCCGCCGTAAGGCATATCCACGACCTTGAGCATGGATAAAACGGTTGCCAAGGCGATCATTATTGATGCCTCGACGAGTCTTTTGGTTGAGTTTGCTTGTTTTTTCATTTTTCCCTTTCTTAACGCCGATGCCCCACCCGTACCGGTACCGAGCCTTAGCATCAAGGCGCATAAATAAAATTTGCCGCACAGAAATCTCCGTGCGGCAAAATCAAATCGAAAAGAAAAATTCATTTCAATATTCTATCTTCCTACGACGGCATTATCCGTATCAGGTTAAAGGGTTTGCGCGAGTGCGCATCTCAGCAAAAAGCACCCCTGACGTATTCTGTTTTGGCATAGGTCAATTGTAGCACTCGGACCTCGTTTTGTCAATAGCGTTTTGCAAAAAAATCCCGACTTTTTGAGAGGCTTTTTGCAAAAGGCGTATCTTCGCTTACAGCGAAATCCGTGCTTTTATTCTCAGAAATAAACGGCAACGAGAAGAGCTCCGTTTTCAACCTCTATCTCGCCCTCGCCCGACGAAAGAAACGAGTTTGAAACTCCGAGAGGACGCGCAACGTCAAGTCTTACCGAGGACGCCTCGTATTTGAGTCCCCTGATGCTGACGCCCTCTGCCTCGCCGTCGAATGCAAAGACGGAAACGGTCTTTCCTTCACTGCCGAAGATCTTAGTTTTCTCGTTCTTTAAGACGAAAAATTTTACTCCGTTTCCGAAAAGTGTTGCGTTGCTTTTCTCGTTTTTGGCGCGTAAAAGTAAACAAAGGTTAGCAAAAGTGTGGTCTTCTCTACCGCCAACGCCTCCGTATATCTCAAACTCGGTATATCCGCGAGATACACCGACAAGATACGCAAGATAAGCGTCGGTCTCGTCCTTTTTGACGGGATATTTTATTACCTCGACCGTTTTTTCACCGACGTGGCACACGCCCTTTTCGAAGGGCACTCCGTCTCTGTCAAAAGCCGAGGCGTAGGCAATATCTCCGCTAAGCGCGGTGTCCGTGCCCGCGGTGACCGAATCGAAATCTCCGACTATGACGTCGGGAGCTATTCCGCGCGAGAGAAGATGATCGAGCCCGCCATCCGCCGCGATAACGAGGTCGCCCTCACACGGGGTGATATCTCCGTACGTCTCGCCCGCACCGACAATATAACATTTCTTCATCACATATCTCCAAAATCGGCTATCGGAGAATTTATTCGCAGGAAAGATCGAGCATCTCGTCTACCGCGCGCATAACTCCGAGCTTTCCGTATTCATACGTAAGTCCGCCCTGCATGTAAGCGGTGAATGGCTCGCAAAGAGGTCCGTCACAGCTGAGCTCGTTGGTGGCACCCGTGATAAAGGTTCCTGCCGCCATAATTTCGGGGTGGGGGTATCCCGGCATATCTCCGGGCTCGGGAATGCAATACGACTCAACGGGCGAGCCCATCTGAATTCCCTTACAGAACTTGATAAGCTTATCCGCAGAATAAAGGTTCATGGTCTGAACGATATCGGTTCTCTTTTCGTCGTACTTGGGATCAACGTCTCCGAAGCCGACAAGCTCGAGAAGACGAGCCGCGAACGCCATTGACTTAAGCGTTGAAGCAACCGCCGCAGGAGCCATAAAGAAGCCCTTGTAGAAGGAAGCGAGCTGATTGAAGTTTGCTCCGAGATCCTTTCCTACGCAGGGTGCGGTAAGTCTTTCCGCAATATCGAGTATCACCTCGCGGGTACCGACGCAGTATCCACCGCTGACGGCAAATCCCGCACCGAGATTCTTCATCATCGATCCGACGAAAACGTCTGCACCGACGTCGGTGGGCTCTCTGTCCTCGGTGAACTCACCGTAGCAGTTATCTACCATAATTATCGTTTCGGGGCAAGCCTCCTTAACGACCTTGATAGCCTCTGCTATCTTGTCTATCGTAAGGCTCTTTCTCTGAGAATAGCCGCGGCTTCTCTGAATAGCGGCAACGCGGATATCTCCCTTTGAAACTCTCTCTCTTATAGCCTCAAGATCAAATTCGTTTCCGAGAAGGTCTATCTCCTCGTACTTGACTCCGCACTTGATAAGAGAATTTCTGCTGTCACCGACGGTACCGATAACGCTCTTGAGCGTATCGTAGGGCTCGCCCGATATGTAAAGAAGAGTCTCACCGTGCTTAAGAAGTCCGCCGAGAGTTACCGCAAGAGCGTGCGTTCCCGACATAAGCTGAGGGCGAACGAGCGCATCCTCCGCACCGAACACCTTAGCGTATATCTCTTCAAGCTTGTCTCTTCCCGAGTCGGTGTAGCCGTATCCGGTTATTTCTATAAAGTCCGCAGTTGAAACGCGGCACTCCTGGAATGCCGTAAGAACCTTAGCGGAGCAACGGAGCGCGTTTTCCTCAATACCGCGGAAGACCTCCTTGAGATCCTCCTCCGCCTGTCTTGCCATATTGGCGGTGTAATCACTTATTTTATATCCGTAATACATTTTCCTTACATCCTTTCGATGATCTTTTCTATTTCTTCTATCGTTTTTGCCGAATACTCGGGAACTATGTCGGTGTATTCAACGTCTGCACCGAGCGTATAGTGTACCGTGTGTATTCCTGCGTTTATTCCGCCGAGAATATCCGAGGAGAGCGTATCTCCTACGATAACGGTCTTATCTCTTTCCTTGTTCTCCATCTCGGCAAAGCAACCGTCGAAGAATACCGCGCTCGGCTTGTTTGCACCGATACGCTCGGAAATAAATATTCCGTCAAAATATTTTGCAACGCCCGAGGCGGCAATGCGCCTGTCCTGAACGAAGGCAGTCCCGTTCGATGCAATATAAAGCTTGTATTTTCCCCGAAGTCTTTTCAGCATATCCTCTGCGCCGTCAATGTAATACGCGCCCTCCGAAAGTCTTCTTTCGTAGAAATACTGAACCTCCTCGGGCTTAACGCTCTTGCCGAGGCTTGAGAAAAGAAGCTCAAATCTGCCGAAGAGCACCTCGTCACGCGTCATCTCTCCGCGCTCAAGAGCCTCCCAGCATTTTCTGTTATAAGCCTTATACGTCGCAATGACCTCATCCGTCGGCTCAACGCCGAAATTCGAAAGCGTTTTTCTTATGGCCTCACTCTCGGTGCGATGAAAATCAAGTATCGTATTGTCTAAATCCATTAAAATATTCTTAATCATAAATTCTCCATTATTAAAAGAACGCGGGTAGCTTTGTCACGTTGGCACGCGCCACCCTCCACGACCGTCCTTTCGAGTCGTTAACCGTAATATTTTACCACAAATTCGCGCCTAAATCAATACGTTTTGCCCTAATTAATAAATTTTACGGGCAAAATATCTTAACGAAAGAGATAAAAAGCGCGTAACGACAGCTCTTGCCCGCCTGAGCATCAAGCTATACGCTACGCGCTTCTTTTAAACCCGATTCACTTTATCATCATCGAAACTCTTTCGTTGACAAATACACCATGTCACCTTCCACCTTGTAATGAATGTAGGTACCTGCGAACCAGTCGTATTTCACGGGATCTCGAGATACGTTTTCGCCGTAAAACGAAATCCAAATGATACCTTTTTCTCTGGTAAATATCTCTTTGGGAATCGTAAGAATTTCGGAATGGTTAAATTCAACGTCAACAATGTCACGGTTTTCATCTAAAATAAGTTTACAGTTATACTTTTCCGATACAAAATTCTCCTCCACTCTTTTTACAAAAATTTTTCCGCCATCCTCGTTTTTAAAATAAATATCAAAGTACGGATAACTTTCAGAATATTGACAAACAGTGCCGTCGGGGCGATGTATGAACCATCCTCCGTATGAAAATTCAAGCGTGACGTCGTTGATATCAAATTC
>JBGVKA010000255.1:0-4269 GCA_045129715.1 Eubacteriales bacterium
TCCGTTGAGGCGAAGAATTTTTCCGTAGGAATGAGAATAGAGCATCTTGCAAGCACGATAGACGAGGGGATGTACGGCAGGAGTGCGGGGGATAAGAACCTCGGTCACGCTGAGTACGCCCTGTCACACAACACGAAGGAGCGCGGAGTATACACGTTCTGTATGTGTCCCGGCGGTGAGGTCGTTGCCGCAGCAAGCGAGAGTGGCGGAGTAGTAGTAAACGGAATGAGCGAGCATAAGCGAGACGGCAGAAATTCCAACAGTGCCGTGGTTTGCTCGATATTCAAGGAGGACGTTGGCAACGATCCTATGAAGGCGATCGAATTCCAGCGTAAAATAGAGCGCGGAGCCTTTAAGGCAGGCGGTGAGGACTATTCCGCACCTATCATCACCTTTGGTGATTTCGCATCGGGAGAGCTTAAAAACGAGCCGTCGGCGGTCTTGCCCACTTATATGGACGGCAAGGGAGTAAAGCTTGCCCGTCCGGAGAGCTATCTTCCCGAGCTTGTATGCACCTCGATTAAAAATTCAATTTTTGATTTTGATAGAAAAATACACGGCTTTGCCGATAAAAACGCCGTTTTGACCGGCGCAGAAACGAGAACCAGCGCACCTTTGCGCATTTTGAGAAATAACGATACGCGCCTTGCGTTCGGATTTGATAATCTCTATCCGGCAGGCGAGGGCGCAGGCTATGCAGGAGGAATCACGAGTGCCGCGATAGACGGAATTCGTACGGCTCTTGCATTAATGGAAAAATACAAGAGAACTTATTGACCGTTGCCGTATGGCTCGGGTGAAACTAAGACCGAGCAGGGCAACACCCTTAAAGCTGCATAAAATATAGGAGACGGGATATTCCCGACCAATCAAGCATAAATGAACAAAGCAAAACAACAGACAAAGGAGAAGAAGTGGATAGTTAAAAACGCCGTTACGGAAGAAACCGCAGCAAGAGTTCGCGAAATATCCTCGAAGCTTGGCATAAATCCGATAATAGCAAATCTTCTTCATTCAAGAGGCTACGATACGGTAGACTCTGCAAAAAAATTCATCTATATGGAATCGGAGGTACTTACCGATCCGTATAATATGGCGGATATGGATCTTGCCGTCACAAGAATTTCCAAGGCTATAAACGAGCGTGAAAAGATCACGATCTACGGTGACTACGACGTTGACGGAGTTACCTCCGTGTGCACGCTCTATCTTTACCTCAGATCCTGCGGAGCAGACGTTGACTATTACATCCCCAACCGAATCGGCGAGGGATACGGTGTTTCGGTACCCGCAATCGAAAGCCTTGCCAAGAGTGGCACGAAGCTTATCATAACGGTTGATACCGGTATTACCGCCGATGCAGAGGTCGAATTTGCAAAGACCTTAGGAGTGGATTTCGTAGTAACCGATCACCACGAATGCAGACAGGTCTTGCCTGCGGCTTGTGCCGTAGTCAATCCTCACCGCCCCGACTGTCCCTCACGCTTCAAGGAGCTTGCGGGCGTAGGAGTCGTGTTTAAGCTTCTTTGCGCCTGCGAGGAACGCTTCAGCGGTAAGAACGGGGCAGAGGCTGCACTTTCGATCGTCTCAAAATACGGAGATCTCGTTGCGATAGGCACTATAGCGGACGTTATGCCGATAAAGGAAGAGAACAGACTTATCGTCAGCTACGGCCTCGCTATGATAGAAAAATCTCCCCGTCTTGGCGTTGCGGCACTTATGGATGCATCGTCCGGAAAGAACGAGCTTCAAAGAAGCGCGAACAAACGAAGAAGCACCAAGATAACCTCCGGTTATATAGGATACACTCTTGCTCCGAGGATCAATGCGGCAGGAAGAATAAGATCCGCCGCGATAGCCGTAGAGCTCTTCCTTTCGAAAAATTACGAGGAGGCTTATGAAATAGCTATCGAGCTTTGCGAGGCTAATAAGGAGCGTCAGAACGAGGAAAACAGGATCATAGAAGAAGCGTACAGAATGATCGAGAAGAACGAATACGACAAGATGTCCGTTATCGTTCTTGATGCAGATACCTGGCACCACGGTGTTATAGGAATAGTTTCCTCGCGAATTACCGAAAAATACTCAAAGCCGTCGATACTTATATCCTTTGAGGGCAACGATCCAAGCGTGCCCGACAACGAGGCTGTAGGTAAAGGCTCAGGACGAAGCGTCAAGGGACTTAACCTCGTTGACGCGCTCTGCTACTGTAAGGATGAGCTCGTTAAATTCGGCGGTCACGAGCTTGCCGCGGGACTTTCCGTAACGAGAGAAAAGCTCGATGCCTTCAGAACAAAAATAAACGAATACGCAGATACTGCGTTAAGCGACGAGGATATGATCCCCTCCGTGGAGGCTGATCTTGAAATACGCTCAAGCGAGGCGGATATCGATCTTGCGGACGGTCTTCATATTCTTGAGCCGTACGGTGTAGGAAATCCCATACCGAGCTTCATCGTTCGCGATCTTACCCTTACCGAGATATCTCCCGTAAGCGAGGGAAAGCACACAAGACTTGCGTTTACCGACGGAAACCGCTCCGTCGTGGGAATGTATTTCTCCTGCCGTGCGGAAAATCTCGGACTCCACGTTGGAGAGAGCGTTGATGTGCTCTTTAACATCGACGTTAACGAGTGGAAGGGCAGAAGAAACGTCCAGTTTATAATAAGAGATATCAAGCACTCCGAGTCAAAGCAAAACGCCATAAGACTTGAGGAGCAAAGGTTCATAGACATATGGAACGGAGCTAAATTCAAGCCAGAGGAGAACGTTTTACCCACGCGTGACGACTTTGCCGCAGCCTACAGAATGATAGTGGCAAGCGTCAGATGCGGAGCCGATACTCTCAGTGTCAGAGATATAATTTTCAGACTCTCTCAGACCAAGGAGGGAGCAGGCATCGGATACGTCAAGCTCCTCATTATCATCAAGGTAATGCAGGAATTGAACCTTATGGGAATAATCGAGACCGAAAGGGAAACGTATCGCTTCAGTATACAGTACAAGTCGAGCAAGACCGAGCTCGATAAATCCAATTTGCTGAGAAGACTTCGTTCTCAGCAGAATATGAGCTGATTTGGGTTGGTAACATTATGAGTGAAGAATGGATAAAGCCGTTACTTGACGTTATACAGGGTAACGAGCGCAGTTACGATTACGATAAAATAAACAGAGCCTACGAGTATGCGGCTAAGATGCACGAGGGACAGTTCCGTCAGAGCGGAGAGCCGTACGTCAGCCATCCCGTAGCGGTGGCGGCTATAGTAGCGGGACTCGGTCTTGATACCGATTCCATAGTTGCGGCACTTTTGCACGATACCGTTGAGGATTGCGCCGATAAGACCAATCTTAGCGCGATTTCATCTTTGTTCGGCTCCGAGGTAGCAATGCTCGTTGACGGACTCACGAAGATCATTCAGGTGCAGATAGCCGATAAGGAAGAGGCGCACATCGAGAATATCAGAAAAATGCTCCTTGCGATGAACAAGGATATCAGAGTTATATTCATAAAGCTATGCGACAGACTCCATAATATGCGAACTCTTTCCGCTAAAAAAGAGGACCGTCAAAGAGCAATAGCTCTCGAAACGATGTATATTTATGCTCCCTTGGCTCATCGTCTCGGTATGCAGAGAATAAAGCAGGAGCTTGAAAATCTCAGCCTCTATTACCTCGATCCCATCGGATATGCAGAGGTAGAGGAAGCAATAAAGCAAAGATACGGAAGCAGCAGAGATTTCTTGCATTACGCAAAGAAGGAGCTTTCGGATAAGCTCGTTGAGAACAATATCAGCTTCACGCTTGAGGGCCGTATAAAATCGGTATACAGCTTGTATAGAAAAATGTATACCTTTGACAGACCGTTTGAGGAAATATACGACTTTTACGCTGTAAGAGTCATCGTAAATAACGAGCTTGAGTGCTATACCGCGCTCGGACTCGTGCACGAGATGTTCAAGTCGATACCCGGAAGATTTAAGGACTATATTTCTACGCCCAAGCCCAACCTTTACCGTTCGCTTCATACTACGGTCATAGGCAACAACGGTATTCCCTTTGAGGTGCAGATCAGAACCAAGCAGATGCACGAGGAGGCAGAATACGGTATCGCGGCGCACTGGAAATATAAGTCCGGCGGTAAATCCGGCGCAGATATCGACGAAAAGCTCCGCTGGATAGCACAGATACTCGAATCCGATGAAAACACGCGCGATCCCGATGAGTTTATGCGCTCGTTCAAGACGGATATCTTCCACGATGAGACGTTCG